>JAAAOB010000051.1 GCA_009909035.1 Bacteroidota bacterium | reverse complement strand
AGCAATGATTACTATCTCTACCAGCCGGAGACAACCTATCTTTTCGGAAATCACCGCGACATTTCACCCGGAGAGACCCTTGGTGAAAACCCGGAAGACGGTGTGGTGGTATACTACAATATAAATGAAACGCAGTTTGAGGAGATCAAACTCCAGTTTATTGAACCTGATGGCAGTGTGATCCGCACGTTTTCAAACAGGGAGGACCTTGAGGGAGAGCCGGTAGAAGAGTCTGAAAAATTTTATGAAGAAGAGCATGATGTGCCATCGGATGTGCTCACCACAAAAGTGGGATTAAACTCGTTTGTCTGGAACATGCGCTATCCGGGAGCAGCGGATATTGAGGGCCGGCAGATACTCTGGGCGGGCTCAACCGTTGGGGCGAAAGCCATACCCGGCAGATATCAAGTACGCCTGATTGTGGAGGATGAAACAGTCATGACACAGGATTTTGAAATTACTAAAGATCCGCGTACGGATACCACCCAGGAGGATTTTGAAGCTCAGTTCGACCTTCATCAAACCATTACCGCCAAGCTCGATACCACTCATAAAACGATTAACCGGATTCGGGAGCTGAGGGAAGAACTGGGTGATATCAAGTCTGACTATTCAGAAGATGAGGGTGTTCAGGAACGGGCGGATGCCATGCTGGAGCTGCTGACTGAGGTTGAAGGTGAACTGATGCAGACCAAAGCGGAGTCCTTTCAGGATGTACTGAACTACGAAATTAAACTAAACAACAAACTGGCCGCACTTGCCAATACGGTAGCGACTGGATACGGCCGGCCCACTGAACAGCAGTACGCCGTATACGAAGATCTTGCTGAGAAGGTAGATGCACAGTTTAAACGTATTGAGCCGATTCTTACCGGCGAGCTGTCGGAAATGACCCGTGAAATTGAGGAGGTCCCTCCTCGCATCGACTGATGATTGAAGCTCTGTGATCATCAGAGCTGTTGGTTTTTCGTATCAGCGACACAGCTTCCGGAATAACTTTTACTCGAGATTGTTATTCACCCGGCATTACGCTGTGCACGAATCGGTGGGCATCTGCCGGCTTGAAACGGCCTCTTTTTTAAACCGATTGTTAATCTTTTCTTCATCTGTTTTTTGTATTTATAAGTAGGTTATTATAAACCTAAACATCTAACCCAATGTACCATGGAAAATAAATCGTTTACCCTGGATCAACACGACATTCATGTAGAAAATATTATTCGAAACCCGGCTCCCGGCCGTTTTTACGAAGATGCGATAAAATTTGACGCGGGATCGGCTATTGCTGATAACGGAGCCTTAATTGTCCGCTCCGGCAAGCGCACCGGGCGCAGCCCGGCCGACAAACGCGTGGTAAAAACAAAAGATCTGAGTGAGGATATCTGGTGGGGAGCCATCAATATTCCACTGGATGAACACACCTACAAAATCAACCACCGCCGCGCAACCGACTACCTGAACACCTGCGAACGGCTCTATGTCATCGATGGGTTTGCCGGGTGGGATCCCAATCACCGGCTGAAAGTCCGTATTATCGCCGAGCGCCCTTATCACGGGTTGTTTATGCACAACATGTTGATTCGCCCCACAAAAGAAGAGCTGGACGATTTTGGCGAACCGGATTTCGTGGTATATAATGCCGGCAAGTTTCCCGCAAATACCTTCACCGAAGGGATGACCTCCGATGCCAGCGTGGATGTCAACTTTGAGACCCGTTCCATGGTGATTCTCGGCACCGAATATGCCGGGGAGATGAAAAAAGGGATATTCACCGTGATGCACTACCTGATGCCAAAAGAGAATGTGCTCTCGATGCACTGCTCGGCCAATGAGGGAGAGGATGACGATGTTGCTCTCTTTTTCGGTCTTTCGGGTACGGGCAAAACAACCCTTTCGGCCGACAGCAGCCGGAAACTGATTGGAGATGATGAGCACTGCTGGAGCGAAGATGGCGTGTTTAACATTGAAGGGGGCTGCTATGCCAAAGCGATTGGCCTTACCGAAGAGCAGGAGCCGGAGATCTACAACGCGCTCCGCTACGGCACCGTGCTTGAAAATGTTGTCTACGACCCCGACACACGCAAAGTCGACTACGACGACGTAAGTATTACGCAGAATACGCGCGCATCCTACCCGATTGAGTATATCCCAAATGCCAAAATTCCATGCGTGTCAGGCCACCCGGATAACGTCATCTTTTTGACGTACGATGCCTTTGGCGTACTTCCTCCCGTAAGCAAACTTACGCCGGAACAGGCCATGTACCATTTCATCAGCGGCTACACCGCAAAAGTTGCCGGAACGGAGATGGGCGTTACGGAACCCCAGGCTACCTTCTCGGCCTGTTTTGGAGCCGCGTTCCTTGTCTGGCCTCCAAGCCGCTATGCCGAAATGCTGGCTGAAAAAATTCGCGCGCACGGATCCAACACGTGGCTGGTAAACACGGGACTGACGGGCGGCGCTCATGGAACCGGGAAGCGCATTGACCTGAAGAACACACGAGGCATCATCAATGCAATCCACAGCGGAGCACTCCTGGATGTTGATACTGTTCAGGATGAGGTATTTGGCGTTCAAATTCCAACCTCATGCCCCGGCGTTGATGCAGATATCCTTGTGCCGCGAACCACATGGAGCGACCCCAAAGCCTACGACGAACAGGCGAAAAAACTCGGGGCCCTTTTCAATAAAAACTTTGAGAAGTATAAAGAGAAAAGCAGCCGGGACATCATAGAGGCAGGACCCAGGGTTTAACGTCATCTTTGGGTAATGTTTACAACATAGCTTTAGCTACTCCTGCCCGCTGAACAACAGGGGGCAGGGGCATCGCTGAGTTCCGCAGATCTACTGTTCCTGAATCGATCTGCGGTTTTCTGCGAGGGCTGGGTAACGGTTTGGCAAATAAGCGTCGCGGCTAAGTCATTGAATGTAAGCAATTAAACCCAATCGCGTCTGCTTAATTTGCTTTGTTAGGCTTCCATTCTTTTAGGGGCCAACTTTTTTCACCAAAATCATTATAACTACCCTCATATCCAATCTTCAGAAAAATCAACTTATGTAATAGAGTTAAAACCGAATAAGTTTTATCAATTGGTTCTACGGGAAACCTTGTGGGTAGAGGTTTAATTTTCCAAAATAGAACAGGATGGCATTTCGGAAATTATCGAAGTTCCGGTAGCCTTCCGAAATCGATTTTAACTGCTGAATTTTGGAGTTCACCTGTTCAGCCCTGGCGTTTGTAATCGGGTAGCAGATGTAGTTTAAAATTCCCATCAGGTGCTTTTTGAACATCGTTGCTACCTTTTGACACGCACCGATGGCCTTGCGGGACACATCCTGGGCCCACCGGCTAAAGTAATAGGGTTCTACCGGAAACATTGTGGATAAACAAAGTCATTAGAACATTGACCCCTCTCACCCTGAAATAATAGAAGGCAGGTCCACTCGTAACTCCGGATTCCCAATATCCTTCATCGTTCTCCAGCTCAAAAGTCTCCTAAACGTTGTAATGGATTTGAAACCGTTTGCAATTTCCGAATTTACCAGCCTTGGAATTGGGAGCGAGGCGGGCAGGTTCTGTGGAGCGTATGGGATTGCTTGTAAATAGCCTACCGGATCGATCGTTGATTGCAAGCAATGAGAGATATGGACCATTGCTATTTACATCCCATAGCGAAGCATAACCTCCGAGCGAGCAATTCCACAGCCTGGCGATTTTTGGATACTTTTTGACGCCAAAAAGTTTCAGGAGAGAAAATAGTTGAGGTGCACGAACTATGCTGTACCCACAAAGTTTCCTGTAGATCCTATCAATTTTATCTTGAGTATCTAACTCTGAATCATCAGGGTGCGCAAAATAGCTTCGAATAGCTTTCCAATAATCATAATCATCTTTAGAAATAGGTGTTGTATCAATTAACTTTCTTAGCCTATCCGTTGCAGTAGTATTTTGAATATATCCAATGAAATTTCCAATTCTACCTCTAAATGAATCTTCAATATCTAAACTTTTAAAAGCTTTCTTAAAAGTTTGAATGTCTTCTTCTTTAACACTCTTTTCTACTTCAATATCTTTGAATGAAACATTTAATATTTCTTCAACTGCCAATGAAAGAGATAAAGAAAATGCATCATAAGATCCTTGACTTGCCGATAGACTTTTTGAAACCACATTCGTAATTGGGGCATTAAAATCATCCTTGTTGAGCAAAATATGATTTAAGTAGGAATCGAATAATTCCCAAACTTTACTTTCATTCCCATCAACTAATAGAATAGGTTCCCGGAATTTAGATTTTTTATGCACCTCCTGAAATGGTCGTAATGTCGTATTGAATTCATCTTTAATTCTCTTCTCATAAATGACCCAATTCAAAGGCTCAGCTAAAATATACTGGAGAGCGCTTAAAACTCTTTCGAAAATAAATGGATGAAAATCATTTTCTTTAACTTTGATTTGGATTATCAACCAATCGTCATCATGGAAGAGTAGTATGCTTGTGAATTCATTTTCATATTCAGCTGCTGAATGACTGAAACTTGATTTCATCTCATCTTCACCGATAAAATGTTTAATTGAAGTAGATAGGTTTGAGGGTAGTTTGATTTTTTTGGGAATCCATACTTGATGAAACTCCCCATCGTGTTCCTTTTCATTGGACGGCGGTAAAGTTAAAGAAGTACTTATTTTCTTGATTTTTTCTTGGACTACAGTAAAATCACCTGAATTATGAAAGTCTATATTTATTCTTTCAGAGGTCCACTTTCTACCATATATATCAGTACCCTCTAAAAAATAGTAATAATCAATAGGTATCAATTCACCGGCCTTAAGCCCTTTGAAACGACCAAACAGCTCAGAAATACCTATTCCAGAATTGTTAAAGAGTTTATAATTTAAAATACCATCTTGATCTTGCTCTAAATATCCAGGTCCTACAAATGTTTTGCCCTCTTCTGTCCCAAGTTGAGTTAACTTAATCTCTTTGAAGTCAAGACTAAATACCTTTTCTCGATATTTCTGAATCAGTTTATCTATCATATTGAAGGAAGCCTAACACATAATTCTTCGACAGACCTTTTGTCGCACAAGTTGTCTCAGAATATTCGATTTCTTTGTTATTCACAAATGAAGACAATTTCCAGGAATGTTATGCGGCATGAAACAACGGGAGCGTTTCGTGGAAAAGAGGAAAAACGATACTGCCGGAAGAATGCTATGTCGGGTGTACGACATATTTTTTTTGAGAAGGTAGCTGTATCGGAAATCCTTCTTAAAAATTGGCTCCATGTTGATTTGTATGGGTCGTTTAATAATTGGCTGTGTATATATTTGATTAGGCTGTTCATCTATCCGGCCTCCGATTTGTACAGGTGGCGTATGCTCATTTGAACACGCCTGCGATGGGTGTAAAAACGTACCGGCCGAATATAGATTACAAAGACAAAGCGATGCGGACCATTGTTTTTACATCGCAAAGTGTTCAAATGTGCCCACCGGAGCAAATCTTTAGCCGGCGGGTTTTGGATACTTTTGACCGTTCACTTGTCCCTTGGGGAAAAGTATCAAGGAAATACGAAAGGCTCATCAGTTGATTGCTTGATATTGATTATCGTATTAATCAAATAATTGAGCTAAAATGATTGGTGGTATAATGGTTTCTGTGAAAGATTAGATTTGGGTTTTAAGTTACCCACACAATTCAGCATAGAACCTAAAAATTAAAGCCCAAATTAATTGAAAAGAGCTCATCTTCGTCAGAGATGCTGTAGGTGGCTGTCAGTACAGCGCGCCGAAATGGACTGATCCAGACGCCGCCGCCGTAGCCCTGGTGCCAGCGATTCGAGTTTTGATCATCCAGCCACACCCGGCCGTTGTCAAAAAAGCCCAGAACACCCACACTGGCCGGAAACAGGTATGACTGTAAATCGACCAGGCGGGTCCGCACGTCCAGGTTATGATAGAATGCGGTACGGCCCGCAAAGCGATCCCGCAGAAACCCGCGCAGCCGGCCCAGGTCGCCAAGCATGGTATTCCCGCCCAGCGTATTGGCCCTGAAAAAATTGAAATCCCCGATGTTGGTTTCGGCTCCAACCCGGAACCCGATGGTGCTTGTCAGTTTCTCGATCGTATGGTAGAGCGTTCCCTCTGTTCCAAGCCGAACAAATGTATCGCTGTTGTCATTCAAGCCCGTGTTCAGCGCCGCATCAGCATTGAAACGAAATCCATAGAACGGAAAGACCTCATCATCCACGCTATTGATCCGGAATGATGCTGCCAAAATCCCGAAATGGTGATCCCTGAAATCCTCCGGCCCAAGACCGGCCTCTTCGCTGCTGATGAAGCGCCCCTCGGTTTCGGACGGGCTGAACATTGCGTACTCAGGACCGGCGTGGAGTGTCGTAATCGAGGAGATTCGTTTTTGCAGCGTAGCTTTTAAATGGACCTGGTCCATTCGAAACCGGTAGAACGAGCGGTCATCCACAACCTGCTCCGTTTCGTTGCCGAGGCCGAAGTAGTTGGCCCTGAAATTAGGCGCCAGCACGTCCAGGTCTACACTCAGGTCAAGCGAACCGACGGCCTCCGTAAAATCATTGGCCGAGCGGAAAGAGAATGCGGAGGTTAACAGGGAGTGTTTTGCGCTGATTTCATGCATGCGCGCGTAGGGTTCTTTCCGGAATCCGTGCCGCACAAACCGGACCCCACCGCCCAGGAAGACCCCGTCGTCGGGATTAAATCCGCCGGACAGCAGCGGTGCGGTCAAATCGTATTGGAATCCCTCCCGGTTGTATTGATGCACCGTTCGATTATCAGAGAAGCGAATATCCGTGGCCCGGCTAACCGTTGATCGCAAGCCGGTGAACGTGTCATAAACGATGACGTTATGGCTCCGGCCTGCATCGGTAATGCCATCCTCAAGGTTGTCAGTTCCATCACCGGGGATGAGACGGATCAAAATATCGCTGTGGTCGGGACCGCTCAGTTCAAAAGAGTCGTCGGAATCAAACCCGTAGATTCGTACCTCTTCCGTCTCATCGTGCCGGAACACCCGGTCGTAGCGAACCTGCCCACTTTCCGCATCCGTCAGAACGACCCGGACATCACCGTTCGGCTGCCGCTCAATATCAAACCGGTCGGGCTGATCACTGCCAAACACGTTGACCTCCTTCGACAGCACATCGTAGTAGCGGTCGGCAAACGCCCGGATGTTGGCGCGTCGGGCTTTCAGTTTCCCGGCGATTTCGCGGCCGCTGAGCTCGTAGGCCTCACCCGGCATGCGCTGCACCGCGTTTTCGATGACGCGGTCGGTCAGCGCATTTTTAAGCTCTTCTGCAGTTCGCAGCCACTCCTGGCGTTCCGGCTGGGTTAAAAACCATCGGTCCAGGTGCATCGCGTTGAAATTGATTCCTTTGATATCCCGGATGTCGTCATCAAAATGCTGAAATTTCCGCAACGCCCATTTCCGGCTGGCGATACGGGGGATCAGCCCGTCGCTGGTAAAAAAGGCGTTGTCCCGGTCGATGGGAACCGGCTCAAACAGTGAGCCGTCATCCGTCTCCACTTCCGCCCAGAACCACTGGCCCTCGTGGCGGTCCCAATCCCCGATAAACATATCGAAAAGCCTGGATCGCAGCAGCTGCCGCTGGTTCACCCGGTATCGGTTATCATCACGAGACCTGACCCATACCTCGTTGGAGCTCAAAATGTCGGCCGCCGGCCGGCCCGCCTCTTCCCGGAACCACCGGGCGCTGACAAACTCTTCCAGAAGCACCGGGGCGGCATCCACATCACCCGGCAGCGGCAAGCCCGCATTTTTTGGAACAAACCCCAGCTCGGGATCGGTTTGATAGACGCCTGCGGCTTCGGCCAGCGGGGCCACAACCAGGGCTCCGTATGGATGGGCTGCTGATATCTGATCCTGAATAATGTCGTTTGCAAACGTTTCACGCAAAATTTCCGGAAGCGCCTCCGAGGGATCTTTCTGGATCGATCGCATGATAGCGCGACGCCCGGCGGAGTCCTCCACCACAATAGAGACCGACTGCTGGCCGCCGCCCACACTCAACACATCGTACATCGACAGATCAATAGCCGGAATTTCAACAGGTGTGGTCCAGACATCCCGGTAGTGTTCTCCCCAGACAGCCTCTTTTAGTGCTCCCGCCTCGTACCCCGGGCCCGGCGCAATGGTTCGGCTTTCCCGGGTTTCCGCGCCACCGGCATCAGATATGGCATACCCGCGCTGATCATCGGGGCCGTACTCCCGGTCGGTAATTCGCTTGCTGAAGACTCGTTTGCCGGCCTCACTCTCGTCTGATGGCACCCAGAATTCGATGGCAAGATCGCCGTTTGAAAATGAGAGGAGTTTCGCAAACCCGTTCTGGGAATAGGCAAAATCAGCTCCATTACCCTCCGCAGCGAACGATGTTTTGGATCCTGAACCGCTGACGATCGACAGATGATCCCCCAGGTCGAAAAAGGCCAGGCTGTGTTCATGTCCGCTGGCAAACAGACGCGTTTGCGCCTCGTCGGTGGCTTTCAGCAGGTCGGATTTATATTTCTGATAGGTTTTGTTGGGGATATCCTGGCTGGAGTTTCCCGTGATTCGGTAGGCCGGGTAGACGGAACCGAGAATCGGGAGAGGCAGATAAAGCCGGCGTTTCAGGTTTGTCAATGGAAACAGGTGATCTTTCAGGGTGAAATACCCGCCGTGAGGGCCGTTACTGTAGAGCGGGTGATGCGTGGCCACCAGGAGCTGGTGATCCGGGTGGTTTTCGACTACACGCTCCACTTCAGCCATCACCTCGTCGTGAGTTCTGAATTGGCAGCGGCTCAAATCGGTTTCCGCACGCTGCCCCTGCTTCACCAGCCACTCCGAGTCGAGGGCAACCAGCAGCCAGCGATCCTCAACAACGGAATAGTAGGGCCCTGGGCACCCGTAGGAGGGCTCCATGGCGGCATGAATGCCCGGATATTCTTCAACAAATTCTTCCTGTGCCCTGAGTCCGTCCTGGCCATATCGCCAGTCGTGATTTCCCGGAATAAAATAGGATCGATGGCTGACCCGGCGCAACCCTTCCAGGGCGACCGATATTTTATCTTCCGCAAGCTGTCGCTCTTCATGCTGCGGGTCGGCCGGCATGCCGCTGCTGTAGATATTATCCCCCAGGAATATGGCGGAACTGCGATCCGGCGACTCCTCCAGGTGATGCTGAAGGAGTGACAATACGGGGTCCGGCCGGTCCAGCGCAGGGTCGATTGTATTTTTTGATGAAAATAGCTCGTGATTCGTTCATGAACATCACGTTTATCTAACAAGCCCGGCGGTCATTTTCCTATAATACAACATAGCCGTTGGGTATTCCAGTGATGGGTCCGCCCGAAGAGATGACGCAGTGGTTTGAGGAAAAACGAGAGGAGTTCAACCGGCAGCCTCAAGACAGGCAGCAATGATTTGGGCCACCTTGTTTTACTCACTCAAAAACGGGTGATCAAAAAGCTGTTCGCCGGCGTCGTTGTAGAACTCAATGCGTTTGGAGCGATCGGGATAGTAGCGCAGGATGGCAAATCCCATCGTTTCGAAGGTGTGAACCGGGCCATCCATTTTGCGTACATAGGAGTAACGGGTGCCGGAACCACTCACAATTTGATGAAACTGTTTTCCTCTTTCCTCTACAGGGATAAAACTCAGGCTGTGTTCATGCCCTGCCGTATAGATGATGTTTTTATTCCCCAGAGAGGCCTCCAGGATTCCTTCCTTTAGCTCCGTGTAATGTTTGTGGCTGATGTCCTGGGTATATCCCCACACATTTCGGTACAGGGCGTAGGCAGACCCGAACACCGGCGGCAGAAGATGTGTTGACAGTGGGAATTTACTCCCGTGCCGGCCGAACGAGTAGAGCGGGTGATGGGCAGAGAAAACAACCTCATCGTCTTTATACTTCAGCATCTGGCTTCTTAAATTGTTCAGCACCAGCTCTTTCGCCTGCCGCTCGTTGTCAGCTCCTTCCGGCATCGGTTTTTCGTGCTGATGAAGCCACCACTGCGAATCTATAATCACCAGGCCGATGGAGTAATCCATTGTCGGAGTGTGATCTTTATCTACCAATGTGACAGACACCGGCCCCGGATAGCCGTTATCGGGCAAAAACGTGTTCCCCCGGCCCATATGTTCTTCAACAAAGGCCTCCTGACGGCGAATATACTCCAGTCCCTCCTCAGATTCACCGGTTGACGCCCAATCGTGGTTCCCGGGAATAAAATAGGCGTGCCCGCCAAAATCTTTTACAATCTCAATTTGAGCAAGCAGGCGTTCATCAATCTCCGGCCTGCGGTCGGAGCTTTCCGGGGGGAGGCCGTCCGGGTAGATATTATCTCCGAGAAAAATTACGGCTCCGCTCGTGTCGATCTCCGCCAGTTTTTCCCTCATGCCGCGAAGTGTGCCGGAGAGCGGATCCAATGTTGCATCACCTGCATCCCCAACAAGAAAAAGCGAATAGGTGTAGGCGTCGGGATTCTGGTAGGCGTCACTCTGTTCAAGGCGTCCGTCGTCCGCCGGCTCCGTGTAGTTTGTGCTGCTGCAGGCGGTAAACGTAAACAGAACCAGCAGGAGGAGCAGATTCGTGGTGTTTTTTTGCGTTTCAGATAACTTCATCGGATACCTCAATTAATTTTCTGATTCGTTTCACAAAATATTTCAGCAGGCCGCGGCTCAGGTGCACCCTGTCTTCCAGCAGGTCAAAAAAATCGAGCCGATCAATCCGCAGGAACTGGCACTCGCTTGTGCAGACAATCGTCATCAGGCGGTCTCCGTCATCAAAAAAGCCCCAGACGCCCAGCGCCTCCGGGCCTTTAAACTCTTTATTCGCCTTCTGGTTGCGCGTTATCACCACGTCGCCGTCAATCAGCAGGAACATGTGCTGTGATTTATCGCCTTTTCTAAAGAGCACCTCGTCCTTCGACATGGTTAAATATTCCGTAATTCCGGCAATCTGGGCGAGTTGATCCGATGGTATATCGGAAAATAACTCGATGCTCTGAAGGAAAATAACCCGTTCAATCGTTGTGTTCATACTTAGGTTAACATCTTTTTTAGGTTGCCGGATTCCCGTTTCTTCGATGATTTCGTTTATGCACCATCATAGCGGTTTCCCGTATGAGCGGGTCGTCGGTGCGGGTCAGCTTTTCAACCCGCCCCTGGAGATCCGTGGGGCATACAGGCGATACACTGTACACTGCACACGTCTTAAGCCAGCGGTCTCCGCCATCCATCAGTTTATGCAGGGCTTTATCATACGGCAGCTTCTGAATGTTGAAGAGTTTGTAGCCAATATCCATTTTTTTCTTTTCTCCAATATCGTCTACAATCGGGAAGAAATACTTTCGGTCATCCGTTTCCAGAATGTTATCGATAAATTCTACAGCGGCTGACCGTTTCTCTTTTGAGAAGCTTTTCAGTGCAAGGTAGGAGCTATAGAGATCTTTTTGGTTGTAAATCAATCCAAGCAGCCTGAACATTCGTTCCAGGGTCTGATCCATCTTTTCAGACAGTGCCCGCAGCAGTATGCTGTTGGGGCGGCTTTTGGGCTGAATTGATTTGATAGCCAGCAGGTTAAAATAATTTTGCGATTCAAATCTAAGGCAGCTTCGAACACGCGGCTTATCCGGTTCAAGGTCCGGGTTTTTCCTGTGAATTTTGTTCAGTGTTTTGATGACATGATACCGAAGTTCCGATTCATCTACCTCGATCATATCCTCGAGATGCCGCAATGACTGTTCATTTGGCCGGTGGTAAAAGATGCCCGGGATTTTTCTGCGAACCGTGATCTTTAGCTCCGGGTCCAGGAATTTATTTTTGTAGAGCGCAAGATAATCATCTCCAAACGACCCGAGCACTTCCCGAACCTCCAGCGTGTATTCATTGGTTTCAAGCATCTGCAGGAGAGTAGGAATGAGCCTGTCGAGCTTCAGCCGCGCAATACTCTGAAGTGATTTTGTGACGACCGCCCGGTTTTCATCCCGTACAAGTTCGGACAGGTGCCGGTTGGCAAGCGAACGGTTGTTTAAAAAGCCAAGAGCTTCCGCAAGCTGAGCCTTTATCACAACCCGCTCTTTCGGGTCCTCCGGAAGGTTTTTGAGCAACTCCTCGAACATTTCGGGGTTCTGAATGTCATTCTCTTTATCTTTATGTTTGCATGTGCAACCTAACGCAGCCGATCTCATCTGCGGGTTATCATCCGACATGTAGGACTGAATAACGGCTGAGGGATCCTGTTTTGAGTGCATGCAGAGATAGTAAATGGTCTCCACCCGTATCTCAGGTTCATCGTCCTGCAAAAGATTATATACTTCATCGGACCAATCGGGTGTTTTTATGGTTTGCAACTGCTTCAGCGACTTCAATCGAATGTCGGGATTTTGATGGCTCAGAAGTTTCTTCAGCTCCCGGGCCAGCGGTGTAACATCACTGTTTTCCAGGAGCACCAATGTGTGAAGTATCTGGCTGTCTGTTCCCCGGGTCAGTGATTCTTTAATCAGCTTCAGCATCGCGGGTTCGTCCAGGTTGAGCTCAATACTGTCGGGATCCACCATCATACGCTGCAGGGAGTTCCTGAAGGTATTGATGTATTCCTTTCGCGCTCTGTAGCCTAAAACAATCCAGCAGAGGATTGTAAAAAGAAGCACATACGTTATCAGGTTGATCGGGTTATCCACCAGGAACAGAAACAGAAGCAGTATACCGCCGCCAATTCCACGTGAAAACCGGTCCACAAAAAGGTCGATGAAGAGTTTTGTCCGCTCCTTGATATGCTGCGATAGTGGCAGAAATAGAAGCTCACGGCCTGTTTTGTCAATGGAGTAGCGAGTGGCATTATCAAACCCGTTCAGAAGAACAACCGAGGCAAGCACAGGTTCAACCGCCATCAATACGCCCCCGGCCATCATGCCAACCGGGCGCGTCAGGATGGCACCGGCAACCCCCAGTTTTTTAATAATCCCTGATGAAAACAGCACCTGGATACTCAGGGACACCAGGCTAACGCCGGCATAAAATGTACCCATAAAAGCCGTCAGGCTTTCCGTGCCGGGATAAGCTTCAAACGAGAAAACTTTGAACTGGTAGTCGGTAAAGGTGGTGGCTATCGTTGTTAGCCCGATAATTCCGGCTATCATAATCTGGTACCTGGAACTAAAAACCGTTTTGGCCGCTGAGGGTTTTTCGCGATCGGTCCCCATTCTGCTTTCGGAAGAGTTTTGCTCTCGGTCGCCGGGATCTCTTCTGGGCAAAAAATAGATCAGGACAACCGTTAACCCGAGCAGAACCATACAGATATAGAGCAGATTTTCAGTCGTAAGCGGTGTGAAGGAGACCAGGAGGCTTGATATTTCGCTGCCGAAGATCGATCCAACAATAGCGCTCAGCGTCAACAGGGAAAAGAGCCGTTTCGATTGTGCGGCATCAAAAATGGAATTGGCAAGCAGCCAGAACAGGGAGATGGCAAGGATCCCAAAAATACCGACCCAAATATAAAAGAACATGTAGATCAGCGGATTGTCCAGGTAAAAAAGCCACCGCAGAAGCAGGAGATTCAGGGTCAGAAATCCGAGGGTCCATGAAATAACATGACGGGTGGAGTACTTCGAAAGAACATCAGAGACAAAATAGGTGACCGGCAGAGAGACGATTGCCAGGACGATGTACACCAGCGGCAGCTGGTCCGGCCCGGTTTCAACAAGGAAGAGGCTGTCGCGCGCCGGTTTCAGAAATCTGAGCACAACCATCAGCAGAAAGTGGAGCGCTACCATCAGGAAAACGGGCTTCCACTCCCCTTCCCGTACATCGTAAAATATGGACACCAGTTTTTTCAATGCTCAGATGGTCTGGAGTTAATGATCTTTGTTGATTAAAAGGACCTATTGATGGTGAAGTGATTGCGTGATAAACCAGCAACGTTACAATCCACTGTTATCCGGATGTCCGATCCCGATCATCCGGCCACTTTTACAGAACGTTTCTCTTTGGCATGCAACCTATCAACTTTCAACCGGGATATCCTCTGGCTCGGCCCGTTTTTTAAACTCTCTGCCGGCATATCGTACAAGGAGAATCCAGAAAATCATAATCGTGAGGGTGGCAAGCGAGAGCCAGTGGACCTGCCCCAGCCCAACCGCAGCAGCCACGACAAGGTTCAGAACAACAGCAAGCACTTTGGCAAATCGCTGAACAAACATATCGATAAAGGCTTTTGCCTTGTACTTGGCATCTTTACTGAGCGGGGTGTAGAGCGCTTCTTTTGCGGACTGGTTGATGGAGTAGTTCAGGCTGTTATCACTGGCCGACATCATCGTAACAAAGAGCAGTCCCGGCACAATCAGGAACCCCATCGCCCCGAATGTGATGGCCACAGGCAAAAAGAGGAGGGCAACTCCAACGCCAAACCGTTTCATTACGAAACTGGTGAAAAAGAGCTGCACAATGAGTGACACAATACTCGTAATCTGCCCCACAAAACCGAAATAGGCATCTTTCTCCACATCTCCGGCAATCTCGTTGGCAATAATAGCAGATAGCTGAAAATCCACAATATTTGAGACCATCTCGTAGAGGCCCAGAATACCCACAATGGTAAGCAGGTATTTCGATTTAAAGACCAGTTCCGCACCTTCGAACATCGCGTTGCACCGCCTGCCTTCCGCACACGGTTTACTGGTTTTACTCTCCGACTTCCCGGTCCTGTTGTGAACCCAGTACCCAATACCGGTCATAACCACCAGGGGAACGATGCTGCCAATCAACAGGGACGGGCGCCCAACCTGGCCAACCAGGCCCACCACGACCGAGGATCCAACAATCCCCCCGATAATGCCCCCGAGGCCCACAACACCGTAGGTTCGTTTGGCCTGGTCCGAACTGAACAAATCGTTGGTATAGGCCCAGAAAAAGGTAACCATTGCCGAATTAAAAATATCCCCCAAAATATAGAACGACCATGCGGTCGGTTCGCCGGGATCATTGACGAGAAACGAAAACAGAAGGAACAGTCCGCCAAAAAAGGAACAGAGTACAAGGTTGAGCTGCTGGCGGGGCAGTTTCCTGGAGAGCAGCGTGAACGCGATGACGAACAGGTAGACAACCAGCATATTTCCAACCTTTGCCAGCTGTTCAACTTCTGCACCTGCAAAGCTCATTCCCCAGAGCATCAGCGGTGCTTCCTGGTATAGATTTACAAGGATACCCCGTTTCATAGGTTTCAGAACCCAGAATATGGCGATAACCAGGAAGAAGTAGAGCGCCATCATTAAAACATCGGGCCACTCTTTTTTCCGTATGTCAAAAAAGTTGTTCTTTACCTGCTGCAGTATCTGTTGTGCCATACCTTATTGTTTATTCTTCTCGGTCAATGCCTCCAATCCGCAGGCCGCTACCATCTTCAACTACATATACTACCACTTTCTTTCCTGAAGTCTTCACATGTTTCCGATTCGTTACAATTTCATAACGCAAGACTTGTGGCTCGGCCGACGCAGGAGGAGGCACAGTGTCGGTAAACAGAGGCTCACCTGAGCTTTTCTCATCTGCATAGACCGGGCCGTCTTCCGCCTGTAATAAGTAGCTGTAGGTTGTTCCTTCTCGTTCAAAAATGTCGTTATCCGTTCCCAGGTCGGTGAAACGCAACATTACCTGGTCTCCCCGGCGGGATGCTTTAAATTTATCGATGGGATTTATTTTTCGGAACCAGTGGTCGCCGATTTTATCTCTGCGCTCAATCAGCGTTTGTACAAGGTACTCTTCCGCATCCTCATTGCTCAGCCGGCCTGTTTCCACGATGGCTCGAATATCTTCATCGCTAAAGCTCATCACCTGCTTGGCTCCCCAAAATGCATCGCGCAGCGTCATATTTTCAAATGCCGGAATCGGGTGTACCGAGACCCAGCTGCCCGGCCGAAACGAATCCGCCCTGAAATACCCGACCGAGGGGTGCGGTATAAATTCGTCTGGATCTACATCCTCCCACGGGTGGACAACCATGCCAAGTGTAAAAGCGGAGGCGACCATGTAGCGCGGGTCAATCATGTAGGCCTGTCCGTGGATCGGAGAGTGAATAACGGCTCCGTTTGCGCCGAGTGTATTGCCAAAATCCTGCACCAGGTGGCGAATATAGCCGCCATCGGTGTAAACTGACAGGGTGTTGGCGTCGCGGCGGTCCGTATCGTTCAGCCATGAGCTGATGATCCGCATGCCGCGAATCTCACGGCGGTGCTCGTGGTTTACCCGGTCGTTGGGATCATCGCTGCGGGTTCCTTCCAGGTACCAGGGGCCCAGCGGCACACCATCCACAAATTTACTGGCCAGGGCGCGTACACGGCCATCCTCATTTCTCGGAACTCCAGAGATAATGCTGCGGTAGTCCTCCTGCGTCATTGGTCTCTCTTTGCCAAACTCCTCAACCATTACCCCATCGCCCACCCGAACGTTTTCAGGATCAAAGTAGGTGATGGTGGATTCCGGAACATAGTAGCCGGCCGCATAAAATATTTTGGTCCCAATAACTTCGGCAGATGTGGTCAGCTCCGGGTAGTTAGGCCCGTCGAACTTAATGAGAAATCGATTTCCATTTGCATCCTCGGCAAAAAAACCGGGATTGGCCCCTTCCAGCTTAGCAGAAAATATGGTCCACAGGCCCTCGGTGTCGGGCTCTACGGTATTTGGGCCATTCGCAATCCCTTCTATGGTCATTGGGTTGTAGTAGTGGCGGTAGGTGTACCAGCTTGATTCCGGAGGCTCATCCAATCGATTTACATTATCCGCCTGTTTGGGGCCGGACACGCCAATCGTCTCTCCCATAAATCGAAAGACCCGATTCAGGTCCAGTGGTTTTTCAATCTGATGGAAAATCGTGTTGTCGATGCGATCCCAGTATTGATATTGCGGTGCCTCTTCGGGCTGTTCAATCCGGGTGGTGTCGGGGTCAAAAGTTTTCACCGGGCCGGTGGTGTAGGGGCTGGTCGATGCACATCCTGCCACCAGCAGACCGGCAGCAAATAGAGCCGAAAGCAAATAACCGGGGAAACGGGCTGTAATTGTATCTATCAAAACAGATGTTAAAAGTTGGGAGAAATTGAAAGTATAAATCGTGAGTTATCCCGGCTGAAAGCAAATTCGGACCGGAATGCAAAGCCCTTGGCGGAGATCAGATGAAATCCAAAACCATAGCTGGTGTGAAAATCATCTATCGAAATATCAGAAAAATCATTGAATACCTGCCCCTCTTCAACGAAAAGTACAACGTCGGAAAAATTCCACATTGGGTACCTGTATTCAGCAGCAAAAAGAAGCGATCCCGTATCGCGAAAACGGTCGGTTGAAAATCCGCGAAGATCGCGGGAGTTACCAAGAACGGGAGTTTCAAAGAAGGGAATCTCTTTATCTCCCAGTGCCTCGGCTTTTCTGAGTACACCTTTCAGGGCCAACCGCCGGTCATCGGGAAGGTAGGGCAGCGGGATAAACTGGTTCCATTCGGTTCCGAAATTCACGTAGTGGAATCGATCATTCGTTAGCGAGCGGCTCCACTGAACTTCCGTAATCAGCCGGTAGCCTCGGTTGATACGGGGTACACCCCTAGCATTGTCAATGGCAAGCTCTACCCCGGTTGATAAAAGAGATGCGTCTCCAAGAAACGGATCCGGGAAAGCGGGCGCTCCCTCTTCCTGCTCCCTGTCGCTTTCTTTGATGTCTCGCTGGAGGTAGTTCGTATGAAACTGAAGAACTGTTTTGTCGGTTAGAATGTAGTTATAGCTTAACGCGACTTCTATATCTTCTCTGTCAAAGAAACTGCGGTCGTCAAAATCCACATCATTTCCGAAGAGAAATGTACGGTCCGGCCTGTTGGCATAGACGGCATTCACCTCCAGCTGCCCCCTGTCCGACAGGAACCGGTTGATGGTGTACTCGAAGTCGATATCGTTATAGTCGCTTGAGCTGAACAGCGCCTCAACACGAGCACTGTGGTTCGGGTAAAACGGGCTGTTATGGAAGAGTAAGAGGCCGTAAGAGAATCCCGTGTCGCCGCCAAGCTCAAATAGCGGGAATACCCCATACTCTCCTCTCTCGCCCTGAAAAAGACGCGGAAGATTTTTTTCGGCTCTTTTGAAGCCGTACCCTATCGGGCGTGTGGTCCAGTAAAACAGGTAGGAGGGGAGGGATAAAATATGACCCCCCAATGATTTGCTCGATTCATAAGGCTCAGTTTGAGCAGTTGTTGTGTCAGCGCGGACCGCCGGGTCTGCACCACCGGATGCTGCAAGAGGACCCGCCCATGCCGTTTCTCCGAAGAATCCGGTAACAAAAATTAGTGTTAAAATAGTCGAAATTTTCAATCTGCTTTGGGAGGTCATATATCTCAGTTAATGTCCGCGAAGCCTGGTGATAATTTTTGATACCCGATGAATAGGTAATGGCTAAATCATCCGCACCTGCAGCGATTAATGAACGAACCTAAAAGATCTTCTTCTTAGCTGCCAATGTTTATAACATTTGTATAATTTATGGCCTGACGCATTCATAGAAAAATAAAACAGGTTCGTAATAACAGTCAGCAGCGGTTCTTTGATTGTATGCAACAGTACATGATGTTACCGAGATCTCAAGCTTCAATAAAAGGTACAAAACTTCCATTCCAATGTTGATTCAATCCTCTGCATCTGTTTCATTTTACGGATCCCTGCAGGACTTCACCGGACGTGCCAAAATTGATGCTCCCATTTTTCTTACCCCATCGGTTAAAGACCTGGTTGAATCTTGCGGTGTGCCGCACGTGGAAATCTTTGACCTTCGGATCAATGATCAACCCGCACCGTTGACGCAGAACGTGACCAATGGCGACCGGGTAGCTCTCTTTCCGAAGGAGTACTGCACCAATCCTGAGGCAGCGTGCAATATACGCAGAGCCGACAAATTACCTGTACGATTCATTGCTGATGTACACCTTGGCAAACTTGCCCGCCTGCTGCGCCTGGCTGGAATCGATACGGCCTACAGCAACCGGGCAGAGGACCCACAGCTCGTGGATCAGTCCGTGCAGCACCATCGCGCGCTGCTCACCAGAGATCTCGCTTTGCTAAAGCATGGAAAACTCACGGCCGGCTACTGGCTGCGGTCTACGGACCTCGACCGGCAGCTCCAGGAGGTTATTCGGAATTTTAATCTTCACACCCATTTTGCCCCGTTTTCCTGGTGTATGAGCTGTAACGGGGTTTTGAAGCTGGTAGAAAAAACAGCCGTTAAAGAAAAAACACCGCCACTTGTATATGCAAAATTTGAAGAATTTACCCAGTGCAGTGATTGCAAAAAGGTCTACTGGAAAGGCTCTCACTACGAAAAGCTTTTTGGCGAGAGTCGGCCAGTTAACCGGGACACCATCCTCCGGATAGTATCATTTGGCACAATAAGAAGGGGCTAAAGACCCTAACTCAACCTTTCACGATATTCATTCTTCATCTTATTAACCTGTGTTCGATTAAAAAATAATGGGTTAAGCAGTCCAAAAAGGGCGTTAGTTACGTTAATTCATCAACAATTATGTCATGCCACGCCCCAGCGTGGCATCTCGTGCCTTTGTTAAGGACAGAAGATTTCACTCCGCTGGCGCTACGTGTTCAAAAAATGAGCGCATGGAGTGCGAGATGACGCCCTTTTCGGACTGCTTTTGGTGGTATTTGACAGATTTAAGAATCGAACTGAGGTTATTACATGATCCGGGATCGAAAAATTTAGCCCCGAAGCGGGCGCAGGCATTAGCACAGGGCATCGCCCTATGAAGAAATTGGCAGTTTCCTATATCAGCCCTGAAAGGGTGAGAGCCCGTTCATCATTTATTCTTTATCGTTGAAATGGCTGATGGGGCCTTCGGTTTAGCATCTGCCAATCATCGTTTGTATTCAACGAAGGCCGCTTACCTAACTTTTACGGAAGTTGAGCTAAATCAAGCCTCAGGTGCCGAATTTTAGCTGAATCGTGGTATAGAAGGTCCGCGGAGGGGACGGTATAATTCCGGGGCCGGGATAGCCGGTAGCGCGGCGTGTAAAATAGTAGGAGTCCAGCAGATTATTAATCCCCGATTCCAGGGTCAGGCGTTTGTATGACCAGGATAGCGAGAGGTCCATAACATCATATGCCGGGATCTCACCTTTAATTCCGCTTTGGTTGTCATTAACATTTTGCTTCGCGTTCGACGCGTCGGTATACTGGCTGGAAACGTACGTATATTGCAACGATCCCAGTAGGTTCTTGTACCCGAATGAAAGCCCGGTCTTCATATTCACCAGCGGTACAAATTCCACCTCATTTCCCTCTACGCCCGAAATCTCCGAATCGATGTAGTCAGATTTTGTGATAGCGCTGTTTGCAAAGATATTCAGGCGGAGATCACGGCGGTCTTTGCCCACCAATGACAGCACGTTCAGCTCCACCAGGCTCTCAATACCATACATAAACGCCCGTCCGATATTGCCCCGAAACCGAACCACACGCCCGGTTTCCACCACATCTCCGCTTGCCTGGACTCTTGTTTCGGCCCGCAGTACCTCCCCCAGGCGATCGTCATACATCAGGCCAAACCCGTTCAGATCGTACGACAGGCTGGTCCCCAGGCTTCCCCGGAGGCCGGCATCTGCCGTGAAGCCGCTCTCATCCGTTATGTTGGGATCCACCTGGAAGGTCGGGTTCACGATGCGGATATCATTGAAGGTAACCGACCGGTAGTTTTGGGAAAAATTTCCGTAGAACTCAATATTTGAATCGGCGTAGTAGCTAACCCCGAGCCCCAGCAGCAGAAAATTTCGGTTAAAGCTCCTGTTGTCCTCAAAGGTTTGATTCTGAATGGGGTTGCCGGCCAGGTCAAAATTGACCCTCTTAAACGTTCCCTCGCTTTCAGTTGTAATATGTTCAAACCGGAACCCCGGAGTGATTGAGAAGTCATCGTTCACATAAAAAATATTCTCCCCAAACAGGGCCAGGTTCCGGTTGGGATAGGTAAAATCTGACTGGTTGGGATAGTTGGGAAATTGATTGTCAGCAAGTCCGAAATCGGGTTCTGAACTCGCTGAGCCCGGTCCCTGCACGGATGTATTATTGGAGCTGTAGTACTTACTGCCGAGCAGAAATACTGCGTCCCGCTGGCCGATCGAGTAACGGTCTAAAAATCGCACCTCGGCTCCCCAGTTATTAAACGTTCCGTCAATCAGGTCGCGCGGGGCATCAAGGTCATCTTCCTGCGATACCCGGTTTGTTCGAAATCCTACGGTTTTGCGTGAAGCATCAAGGCCGAAAACCAGCGCGTTCAGTTTCATATTGTAGTTAAAATTGTGCTCAAGCCTTAAGGACGCAAGTTTCCAGTCTACCTCGAACCAGTTTCTTGTACGATTGCTGAAGGTGGGATCTTCAAAAAATTGTGCATCCGTCAGGCCGCCGGGCTGCTGCGCCAGGTAATAGAGATAGGTGAAATCAGCAGATAGTTTCGTGTTTTCACCAAGTTCATGGTCAACGTAAAGGTATATATTTTCCGATTCGAAATCGGAGTTCGGCCTGAACCCATCGCCGTTTTTATAGTTAAAATAGCCGTAGTAGCCCGTATCACCGGTGGTTCCGCTCAGGCTGTTGTGCGACGTAAAGAGGCTGTTCGACCCCACGGACTGCCGGCTTGTCACCTCAATTGTTCTGTCACGCGCCGGCTTCTTCATTTTAAAGTTGACCAATCCGCCGAACTGAGTGCCATACTGAAGGGAGGCGGCCCCGCGGATCACCTGGATCTCCTGCAGCGCTTCAGCCGGGGGGGTGTAGTAGCTTTCCGGGTAGCCCAGCACGTCTGCACTAATGTCGTAGCCGTTTTGCCGGATGTTGAAGTTAGAGGAGCGATTTGGGTCCAGCCCCCGCCCGCCGATATTTAGCTGAAGCCCGGCATCATTCGATTCGTAAATGTTGAGACCTGAAATTTGTCCGTAAATTTGCCGTGCATTGTTTGATGATCTGTTCACCGTCATCTGGTCGAGGGAAATCACGGAGTTTTTCTTCCCCGCAAAGATCGACGTGCCCTCAACCTGTCGCAGCCGCTGCATGGCAAACAGCTGATCCCGCTGGCCAATAACGGCAACCTCCGTCATTTCCCGATTCAATGGTTCCAGCTCTATCGATACATTCAGATCTTGCCCTTCCATCACAAAAGAGCGGTTGATGATTTCATACCCCAATGTGTAAAAAAAGAGAGTGTAGGTGCCGGGTGTAAGATTTTTTATGGAAAATTCGCCTTCTTCATCTGTCTGAAAGGACCTTCCGGCCTCGTTGTCATAAATTCGCACCCCGGCTATCGGTTCGCCCGTCTCCATGTCGGTTACGGTGCCCGAGAACGTCTGCTGTCCCATTGCCGGGAGAGCAAAACAGCTAAGTAAAAGCAGAATACTAAAGTCCTTTAATCTCATCTTCAAAAGGCATTAACCAGGTTTGACGTTGTAGTGATCGATCAATGGTTGTTAAATCTACGGTGGGATCTACGTACGGCTGACTTCCCCGGCCGTTCAGGGCAACGTAACTTTCCACGTAAATTTCGGGATCGGCGATTCCCTGCTCCATGTAGTGCGCCTCCAGGTACTGTGCATACTCAAGGATAAAATCGGGCTGTGTTGCCATCTGTTTTTCCTGGAAGCGTGTCAGAAAGCGGGTGTTATCGACATAGAAACGCCGGCCATTCTCGGGATTTACAACCTTGAAATTTGCGTAGCCCGTCTTTTCCATCAGCATCACCCGCCAGGAGAATCGATAGCCCTCTTCGGTCCAGAATAGCTCGCCGGGATGGAGCATGTACCGAAAGGGGACCAACAGCTGAACCACAAAAAACAGGGAAATCACGCCAATGGAGGCTTTTCTTATCCACGGTTTTGGAAACGAGTATGTCGCCGCTTGATCAAAAGCCTCTTTGCTGATCTTCAGCCCGCGGGAGATGTAGTGCAGAATCTTGTTATGCAGATCCGCATCAAAGAAAATCAGCGCGCTCACAATCATGATGTATGGAAACATACCGATGGGAAACAGCACGCAGGTGAGCAGGTGAAACACAACCACCAGGAGGAAAGCCAGAACACGCGTTCGCTTTATTAGCAATAAAAAGGGAATGGCCAGGTCGTAGAGCGCTCCGGCCCAGGAGAATGCGTAGTGGGTCCACGGCTGCTGAAACAGCTCGCCAAGAACGGGCAGTGAGTACTTGGATGGCAGCCAGATCTGCAGCGGCATGGCCCGGAACATCCAATCGGAGTTGAGCTTCGCCAGCCCGGCGTAGAAGTAGACGATGCAGAGCAGAAATTTTATGGAATCGATCGTCCATGCCGGAACCTGCCGGGAGCGAAGTCTTTCGTTCCTGTACGCATCGACAGAAAAGTAGGCGTGGGCGGGCAGGAAGATCATCAAAAAGCTGAGGATGCTGATGAAATAGTAGTGGTTCAGGTAGGTGGTTTTATCCATCAGCTCGATGTAGGTGAAGCTCAGGAAAAACACGATAATCGCCGGCCGGTACTTGTATCCTGCAGCAACAAAAACCGCCGACAGCCCGCATACCAGAAACACCAGGTAGGTATATCCGCCCAGCGGCTGCACCCATTCAAACCCGTAATATGAGAAAAAAAAAGCGGGCTCAATGTAGAGTTTCTGAATCCAGCCGTTGGCCGCAAACCGGATGATGCTTACAAGCATCAGCAGGCCGAAACCAATCCGGAATACGGCTAAAGGTGCCGCATTCGTTGATGTAGCAAAATATGTTTTTACTGATGATACGTTCAAAAACTACCTCAAAATAGTACCCGGGAGATGGATTAATCTCCGTCGGCATCTACAAAATCAACGTTAATATTCAGTGCCTGGAGCATGTCTACCTTCAAAAGAACAACATTCTTTTGCAGCTCATCATAGGTAGACAGCATCATGGTGTTGTTGGATTCTACCTGCTCAGAAAAGTTATCGTTCAGGTTTTCAGCTTCCCGCCGGGCATCCTCGAACTGTCTGTTGATAAGGTCTGACAGTGCATCACCATCTTTGGTAGTTCCAAGAAATTCAAGATACGATCGTAAGCTTTCACCCGAACCATCTGAACCAAAATGATTTCCGTTAAAAAAGTTTTGAGCCGCATCGAGAGACTCCATAAATAACTCTTTGGAAAATTCACCACTGTAAAACGCTTCTACATGAGTGCTTAGCGGTGAGCCGGAAAATACACCGGCAGGGATCCCGATTTTCCCGGCCCGCAAGGCTTTTTCGTAGTAAAAGATAAAATCATTTACCATCATGTCGAGGGAAGCGTTGGCTCCGTTTCCTGAATTTTCGACAAACTCATCTCGGAATCCACTATTCCAGTGGCCCAGTACCGTGTCGGTGAGCTCGTCGATCCTGGTGGTAAGATCCAATACGTAGGCTCTGTAGGCACTTGCGTTTTCATGGCTCGTATAAAATGCAAGCAGCGACTCGTCATCAGCCGCAAGGCCGAAAAGCAGGTAGTCCAGTGCGGATAAGCCCTGGCTGTCATTGAGTGACGGAAGCTCCAGGTTATACCCGCCCTCTTCGATCGTATTTCTGATCTCATCGG
This sequence comes from Bacteroidota bacterium, assembly GCA_009909035.1. Classification (GTDB taxonomy): domain Bacteria; phylum Bacteroidota; class Rhodothermia; order Balneolales; family Balneolaceae; genus SW132. The sequence continues at coordinate 87 of JAAAOB010000051.1, read as the reverse complement.
TGTCCACAGGATATAAATTCATATTATCCCGGTACCGGATCTCCATCGCCCGGCCCATCTCAAACATGGAGACATGCTGCCAGGCTT
>JAAAOB010000031.1 GCA_009909035.1 Bacteroidota bacterium | reverse complement strand
TTGCGGGGGACGGGGATGCCGCACCTACGGCGCTTCCGTTGTTGTGTGCAAATGGCAACCCGAGGCCACCGCTACGCAGCGGCCCCGGGCTACGGACATGTCGCACCGCTGGTGCTGGGGTTAACCTCAGCGAAGATCTGCGGATTCATCGGCGAAAATCTGCGAGAAAAATTGATTCCTCGCCGCCTGGAACGATCAACATTTCCCGGAGGGTAAAAGAATACCGTGCCGGATTCCGCCTGTCGAGACAATAATTGAATTCGATTGCCTGACGTTCATCACCTCGGACAGAATAATCAAACCACCTGTGATAACATCTCCCCGCCCCTTTAAAAAAACTGGATATGTCGATTCAATTTCACCGGAGGTCATCGACGTAAACTCCCCAATCATGTCATCCAGATCTGCTAACGATAATCTGCTGCCATTCAGCTGTTTTGTATCATACGAACGGAGGCCGAGCCCAATAGCGGCTACCGATGTCACCGTGCCGGCGACGCCAATCAGCTGATCAGAGTCAAGGTGAGATGGATCCAGCGTGGAGATCATCTCCCGGACTCTGCTCCGCGCGGCCCGGAGCTGTGAACCCGACGGTGGATCATCCCTTAGAAACCGTTCCGAAAACCGTACGCTACCCATATCGAGTGATGACCATGCCGAAAGCTCCCTCCCCGTTCCGGTTGCAAATTCCGTGCTTCCGCCGCCAATATCCAGTACAGTGGCCGAGGTGCCCGCCTCAGCCAAATCCAGTACGGAGAGCGCACCAAAAAATGTGGTCTGTGCCTCTTCATCACCGGAGAGCAGCTGCACCGTCCAGCCGGTCTGCCGGTCAATGTCCCGGATAAATTCTGCACGGTTTGCGGCATCCCGGACCGCACTTGTTGCAGTTACCACTGTTTCGCCTGCTATGCTCGGATACTCATGGTCCAGGAGATTTTGGTACTCCTTCAGGACGGCAAGAACACGATCCATGGCTGCATCAGATAGCTTCCCGTCGCTGTCTACACCCCGGCCCAGTCTTGGAATCCGCTGTTCCTCGTGTAAAACGGTCAGGTTCGTACCTACAACGTCTGCGACAAGCAGCAACACGGAATTGGTGCCAATATCGATTGATGAGCGTATCATGAGCCGGTTTTTTCGACCTGGAGCAAGATCCACTCCTCCTCTTTTTGTACATCCGTAATCTGTATGGGATACTTTTGAAGCTCCTGCCTGATTTTATCTTCATCCGTATTTAGCAATCCTGATAGACACAAAGTGCCATTTGTACTTAGATTTCGGATCATATCTTCCAAAAACTCCAAAATTACATTTCGGTTGATGTTGGCAAGGACAATATCAAAAGGTTCTTCCTCCTCTACTTGTTCAAATCCGCCGAGGCGTATGTCAAGTGTTGAGCCTGCTTCGTTTATCAGTGCATTTTCATTGGCATTTCGCTCACTCCACGGATCAAAATCGAAGCCGATCACGCATTTTGCACCAAGTTTGCATGCGGCGATGGCCAAAATCCCGGTTCCGGTTCCCGCATCAAGCACTCGTTTGCCGCTGCACGTTAATGTACCAAGCTGCCGCAGCATGAGCCGTGTTGTGGCGTGATAGCCGGTGCCGAACGACATTTTCGGATCGATCTCAAGCAGGATACGCCCCTCTTCAGGCTGCTTCGACGACCACGTGGGACGTACATAAAAGGAGCCAATAGACTGGGGCTGGATACTTTCTTCCCAGCTCGCATTCCAGTTCTGCTCGTCAACCTCTGTCAGTTCAACAAATGAAGCCCCCGGCACCGCTGTTATCATCTGTTCAATAACTTCCCGGTGAGAGTCGTTAAACCGCGGTTTTTCAACATAGGCGATCAACTGATCATCGTGCTGTTCGAAGCCGTAGAAGTCCATCTCCATCAAGTCAGCAATCAAATGCTCGTGGTAGTCGTCCGATACGCCGATGACGAGCTTCAGGTAGTTCATGTGGGGATCCTGTTGTATATCAGTTCAAGCAATACATCACCTACTGCCTGGAGCGTTTCACGATCAATGATCTCCATGTTATCGTTTTGCGTATGCCACCAGGGCGGAAACTGCACCTTGCCGTCTTGGTCGGCGGTATGATGAATGATATTGATCATCGGGATGCCGGTGGTTTGTGTCACAATCACGTGATCATCAGCCACGCGTCCGCCTCGTTGATCCGGGAAGAGCTGCGCATGACCAAGTCCGGCGGCAATGGCCCAGATTTCATCCACCAGGTTGGGAGCCACCTGCATGGAGTAGAGTTCTTTGGAGAACGTGGCATTTTCGCCGCCTACCATGTCGAGCAGGATACCAAACCTCGGGCTGTAGCCGGGAACGGGCGGGTGATTTCCCCACTGACGCGAGCCCAGGAAATAGTTATCCAGGTCGGAGACTTTTCCGTAATCTTCGCCGTCAAAAAAGACGATATCGACTCCAAGAGGCGGGGCATTGTCTGACAATATCCGCGCAAGTTCCAGCAGCACGCTCACGCCGCTGCCGCCATCATCAGCACCAAGAATCGGGCTCTCCGGGTTCTCGGGATCTTTTTCGGCTCGTGGCCGGCTGTCCCAGTGGGCCGCTAACACAATTCTGTCTTTCGATCCTCCTCCAAACGAAGCGATCAGGTTATACATCGGGAGCTCCTGTCCATAAACGGTTTTCTGAAACTCCTGAACAAAAACATTCTGCCGGCCCGCCGATTCTATGAGCTGATCCTTCAGATACTCTTTCGCCTGCACATGTGCCTCAGTTCCGGGAACCCTGGGCCCAAACCGGACCTGCTCCCCGATAAAATCATACGCCCGGGCGGCATCAAACGCCGGTACCTCTCTCCCCTGCTCCTCAAACGTGAGTCCCGCTCCCTGCTTTCCGCAGGAGGCAAGAAGTATCAGTGACATGATCAGGAGGCCAAATGTTGCTTGATGTATCGTCATGACGAGCGGTCGACCATGGTTGAAGCGGATTGCTGCACCGGTAACACGACCGTGTCCATAATATTTACGTGGGCCGGGCGGTTGAGTGTAAAGAGCACGATTTCCGCGATATCCATGGCGGTCAACGGCTGCATGCCCTGGTAGACGCGGTCCGCCGCTTCATCATCTCCTTTGAAGCGTACGTTGCTAAATTCGGTCTCCACAAGTCCGGGTGATACTTCACTGACGCGGATATTGGTCCCGTGAAGATCTTTCTTAGTGGCCTGTGTGATGGCGTGCACGGCATGCTTTGTTGCACAGTAGACCACGCCGCCGGCGTATGCTTCATGCCCGGCGATGGACCCAATGTTGAGAATGTGCCCGATGTTCCGATTCTTCATTTGGGGTGAGAGCAGCCGGGTCAGGGTCAGCAGCCCCTTCACGTTGGTATCGATCATTCGGTCCCAATCGTCAAATTCCGCTTTATCCACGGGGTCTTTCCCGGCTGCAAGCCCGGCGTTGTTGATCAGGATATCAACCGGTTGATCCAGTGAGTCCACAAACTCCCGGCACTGTTCGCGGTCGCGGATGTCGAAATCAAACGTTGAAACATGAGCATCATACCGTTCGGCAAGATCTCGTTGAATTGCATCCAGGCGGTCGGCCCTCCGGCCGGTAATGTAGAGCTCTGCTCCCGCTTCCGCCAGAAGTTCAGCACAAGCCCGGCCAATGCCGGATGTTGCACCTGTGATGACAACACGTCTGTTTTTCAAGCGGTTTACTGTCTTCATACATCAGCGGTTATGCAGCTGTTCGATGGCGTGAGCAGCTCTTACTATGTTTTTCTCCTCGAACGCGTTGCCCAAAAATTGAATCCCGACCGGCAGGCCGTTCGAGTGGGTTCCCGCGGGGACGCTGATTCCACAAATACCCGCCAGATTCGCAGATATCGTGTAGATATCGTTGAGGTACATTTTGAGGGGATCATCCTGGTTTTCGCCCAGTTTAAACGCGGTCGTAGGTGCCGTGGGTGATACAATCACGTCAACATCCTGAAACGCCTCCTCAAAATCCTGTTTTATCAGGCGCCTGACCCGCTGCGCTTTTCCATAATACGCATCATAGTACCCGGCACTGAGCACATAGGTTCCGAGAAGAATACGACGTTTCACTTCCGTTCCAAAACCCTCCGTCCTGGATTTTTTGTAGAGGCGAATCAATGGCGAATCAGCTTTCGATATTTTCTCAACAAGTTCTTCATGTTCCTTTCCTGCAGCAACTTCGAGCCGTTTTTCAAGAGCAATCTGTTCTTTCTTCAGCTCTTCCTCTACAGAATCAAAGTCTGCCCTGTGGCCGTACCGGATGCCATCGTACCGTGCAAGATTACTGGAGGCTTCCGCGGTTGCCAAAATATAGTAGGTAGCGACTGCGAACTCCGAATGCGGCAGATGAATCGGCACCAGCTGATGCCCCTCTGTTTCCAGGTCCGACAGTTGATCTTTGATGATTGTCCGGATCTCCGGGTCGAGCCCGTCCCCGAAAAACTCATCAGGCACACCGATCGTCAGCTTCTCCCGGTTTTGTAGTGCAGAGCTGTACTCCTCCACCGGGCGGTCGGCCGAGGACTGGTCCATTGGATCAACACCGGCCAGGTGCTCCAGAAGAATGGCGGCATCGCTGACGCTGTGGGCAAACGGTCCGATACAGTCAAAAGAGGAGGCAAAAGCCACCAGTCCGTAACGCGATACACGCCCGTAGGTTGGTTTTAGACCGACAACCCCGCAATAGGATGCCGGCTGACGGATCGATCCGCCGGTATCGGACCCGAGAGACATTCCGCACATATTGGCAGCAACGGCGGCAGCACTTCCGCCGCTTGACCCGCCCGTTACGTATTCAGTGTTATGGGGATTTCGGGCCGGCCCAAAGATCGTATTTTCCGTTGAGGAGCCCATAGCAAACTCATCCATGTTGGTCCTGCCGAGGAACAACGCATCTTCAGCCGCAAGTTTTTCGATCACAGTTGCGTTGTAAACGCTCTCGAAGTTGCGAAGAATATTACTTGCGCACGTTGTCTGCTTTCCCATTTCGCAGATTACATCTTTAACGGCAATCACGCTGCCCGCCAGCTTGCCGGCTCTGCCGTGATCGATCTTTTTTTGAATGGATGCCGCCCGGGCCCGGGCATTCTCCTTATCTACAGATACGATGGCATTTACCGTACCGTTGGAGTCCTCAATCTGTTCAATATACTGGTCAACGATATCCTGCAGGGTCGTTTTTCCTGCTGATAGCTCATCCTGTGTCGTGAGCAAGTTCTTCATGAAAAACGGCCGGTTTATTCGTTATCTGATTTTGATTCTTTTTCCTTCTCGCCGGAGCTGGGGGAGGTTGCATTTTTAACCTCTTCTGCTCCCTTATCGATCTCTTTTTTGATATCGTCGGATGCTTTACGGAATTCCTGAATTCCCTGGCCAATACCTTTCGCAAGCTCCGGGATGCGTTTCGCACCAAACAAGAGCAGAATCACCATCACGATAAGAACAATTTCGAAACCACCGGGCATACCCATAATCTTC
>JAAAOB010000112.1 GCA_009909035.1 Bacteroidota bacterium | reverse complement strand
TCTCCCGTATATCCCGTTGCGGAGATGATAATATTGGCCTCACCGGCTACAGTGCCGAAATCAAACCGGTAAAACTTGATTTTGTCTATAGCGGTATCGGTCAGCTTTTTAAGAATTTCCAAGGATTTCGGCCCCTGGAGTGCCAACAGTGCCATACTCTCTGAAATGTCGGCAAGCTCTGCGTTCATTGTGTTCTGTTTTGAGATCCACTCAAAATCTTTCTCAATATTGGCAGCATTCACCACAAGCATGTATTTCTGATCCTCAAGCATGTAAACCAGTAGATCATCCACAATTCCGCCATCTTCATAACACATAGCTGAATATTGCGCTTTCCCCGGCTCCAGCTTTGACGCATCATTAATCGTCACCTTTTGAATTAATGCCAGTGCCTGAGGGCCTTTAACCAAAAATTCGCCCATGTGGGAAACATCAAAGAGCCCCGCCGCTTCACGTACGGCCGTGTGTTCCTGACGAATACCGCTGTACTGTACGGGCATGTCAAATCCACCAAAATCAACCATGCGCGCACCCAGTTGCAGATGTTCGGAATGTAAAGCTGTCTTCTTCAAACTCATGTTCAAATGGAAAGTCTTTAATATCAATTATTACTCAGAAAAGAACGGGGGTCTTTCATAAGAATTTTTACGGCGTATTGTAAAAGGCCACATCCTGATCTGTTTCAAAGCGCCTCCGGAACCTCTGTAGATCTACAAGTTAATCATTCTCTACTGCCAAGTACAAGCTGGCGAAACGCAGACCAGAAATATACCGTTTAGTTTGCTTATCAATGTGATTATCTTAGAGCCGAACTAAAAAGGTCACAATTTTCAAGATATGTCGATCAACAAAGAGCAGATTAAGAGCGCACTTTCACAGGTCATTCATCCCCAATACAAGAAAGACCTGATTACGCTGGATCTGATTCAGGATCTGATCATTCAGGAAAAATATATCTCATTTACTCTTGAGCTTCCTCGCAAGGACGACAGCTTGGCGAAACATCTGAAAGATGAGTGTACTCAGGCAATAAAACGTTTTGTGGATCCCGAAGCAGTAACCGATATCACTGTAGGGATTAACATCTCCAAGCAGAGGGAACTGGAAGGCGATGAGGGCCCCTCCGAACAGAAACAGCCTGAGAGGCAGCCAATTCTGTCCGGCGTAAAAAACGTAATTGCTGTCGCTTCCGGTAAGGGTGGTGTCGGAAAGTCTACTGTAGCTGCAAACCTGGCCGTTGCCATTGCCCAGACCGGAGCTTCCGTCGGCCTCTTGGATACCGACATTTACGGCCCCAGCATCCCGACTATGTTCGGTGTGCAGGAGCGTCCCAATATCACCACCCAGAAAAAGCTGGTTCCGATACACAAACATGGCGTTGACCTGGTTTCGATGGGTTTTCTTGTGGATACCGATCAGGCGATGATCTGGCGCGGGCCCATGGTAACCAGCGCTGTTAAACAGTTTATGCAGGAGGTAGAGTGGGGCGAACTGGATTACTTGATTCTGGACCTGCCACCCGGAACCGGTGACATTCAGCTTACGATCGTTCAAACCGTTCCCCTTACAGGTGCCATCATTGTTTCCACGCCACAGAATGTGGCACTGGATGATGTGAGAAAAGGCGTGGCAATGTTCAATAAGGTGAATGTACCGGTGCTCGGCATCATCGAAAACATGGCATACTTCGTGCCTGAGGATGCACCTGAGAAAAAGTATTACATCTTTGGCAAACACGGTGCGCGTAAACTGGCATCTAAACTGGAGGTCCCCTTTTTGGGGGAAATCCCTCTTCGCGAAAACGTTCGCCAAACCAGCGATTCCGGTACGCCGATTGTTGCTGATGATCCCTCATCAGAATCAGCCATCTGCATCAAAGAGATCGCAAACCGGGCGCAACAGTCGCTGGCCGTACGAAATCAGGAATCGGGGCCATCTGAGAAGATTGATATTAAAATTCGCCCCTGATGCGTTCTTGCACCACCGATGAACGATAAGAAAGAAAAGAAAACGAAAAGTACGCGCAGAAACCTGATTGAGTGGGGTGTGATCATTGCCATTGGCGCCACTCTTTACCTTACCGGGCTTCATACGGAGGTGATCGGTACCCTTCAGCGCGGCTTACTGGCAACCGGGCTTATCAAACCTTCCATACCGGAAGAAACCGAAGAGCATCCGCCTGCCAGCATGGAGTTCTATTTTGCCGATGAAGACAGCTCGGTTCAAAATCTGGCTGCGTTCGAGGGCAATGTCATCTTTTTGAATATCTGGGCGAGCTGGTGTCCGCCCTGTATCGCCGAAATGCCCTCCATCCAAAATCTCTACAACGATTTAAAAGACACAGATGGCATCACCTTTCTGTTGGTTTCCGTGGATGAGGATTTCGAGCGGGCAAAAGGATTTATGGAACGTCGAGGGTTCGAGATGCCGATCTATCATTTCCGAACGAAGCAGCCCGGCACATACGAAAGTACCATGATCCCAACAACCTACGTCATCTCTCCGAACAAGCGCCTGGTGATGGAAAAGAGGGGATTTGCCAAGTACGACACGGAGGAGTTCAAAACGTTTTTGAAAGATATGGCGGAATCGTGACAAAGAGTTGAGGAGAGCCAGAGAGAGGCATGAAATAAAAAAAGAACCGGAGCAGAGTTGCCGACAATTCCGGTTTGGTTTTGTCTCGCAAGGGACCGCGGATCTTTTTCGGTCTCACGCCTTTTGTACCGTAGTACTCCTGACGCCTTTGCTCACTTGTAATTAGCATAATTTCGCAATGGTTGTCAATACCCCAAAAGCACTTTTTTCCCACAACTTTTCCACAGAGTTATCCACATTTTTAGCTGTTTGATTTCTGCATGTCTCCGGGCACGAGCTGCCATGCCCTCCGGGCCGGCATCTCCCTGCTTGATACCTCAGTATTATAAATCACCCTCCGCAAAACCCGATACCCGTTCAGGATAAAGTATTTCTGCTGAATGAAATCCCAGATCAATTAAAGATCATCAGCTTGCCGGATTCAACCACATCATCTACGATAATTCTGTAAATGTAGATGCCGCCTGCAATATCTCCAAGATTCAGTTCGACAGGGTAACGGTCTGGCATCTGGCGCTGATTCACAAGGTTGCGTACCAGCCGGCCGTCGATAGTGTATAGATCCAGCCTCACATCCGCTTCCTCTGAAATAACGTAGGGAATGGTCGGGCGGGCAGAGTTGGGCACCACCGGATTGGGATAGCTCTGTTCAAGTTTCACAATGTTACCCTCTTTGAGTGCCTCTCCCTCCAGTGAAACCAGAAGCGGCGATGCTTCATTTTTGGCATTGTGAAAGATAGAGAGTGTAGCTTCGTGGGGTGCATCTGTTATGGGATCGTACTCAATCCGGATTTCCCGTGACTCTCCCGGGTCGATATTGAATGTAGTTTCACCGGTAATTGAAAATTGATCGCTCTCCAGCTCCAATGAACCGGAAAGTGCTTCAACTGCTCCCTCCTGGTTTGAGATGGTCAAAGCCAGTTCGTCAGGCTGGCCGATATTTGTGATTCCAAAGTCCAGAGCCCTGATATCGGTGGCTATAAGTGCATCCGAAGCGATAAAGCTGAGGCAACCCGCGCCAAGCGGCCAGCCCATATCGCTCAGTGTTCCGCAAAAAAGCGGCCCCGGAGTATGAATTGCAAACGCACGGTCAATAAAAGGAACCATCAGCGCATTGATGCTCCGGCGAAATGTCTCCTGGTCAAAATGAGAGTAGCTCGAGCCTGCCCGATATGGCTCCGGTGTAAAGAGTTTCGCACGGTCGGCCTCAAAATCCTGTAGAGTTGCATTGGCGTCCGTACCGTCAAAGAATACTCCTCCGCGATTTCCGACAAGTGCCTCATAGAGATTAGACGACGGATTTAAATAGACCCTTTCATCAATCAGGTTGAAGCGATCTCCGTCCACTGCAAACCTGTCGTAAATGAGCGGCTGACGATCATCTTCGGGAAGCCCCCACTCTGCAATTCGGGTATCGTTGTTGGCGTCCATGCTGCCTAAAAAACCGATTCCATGGCCAATCTCGTGTATAACAACTGTTACAAAATCCGTCATCCCTTCCGGAGTATTGGCATCCGTCCCGAAATACCAGTCATCAAAGTTGCAACGGATGTTCATCTCAATGTCATATTCCACTCCGTCCAATTCATCCCGAATCACCCGGTCGGTGAGGGCACTCAGCTGTGCGAGGGTGTACCAGGTATTTGGGCTGCCGGCACCGCTTACCTGCACAATGCGAGCAGGACGTGCACTTCCAAGGGTATTTTCCGTCAGAGTGACCCAATTTGCATCGATCTTAATCGGCACCGTTGAGCGAATATGCTCCGACCAGATCATTGTTGCGTACTCAAACGCATCCCTCGCCTCCTGGGGCCAAACCTCTCCGTTACAGCTACTGTTAAAATCAACTTCGAAAGATGAGCTCGCCCGGTTTTTCATACGATTCAATAGTTCCGGACTCGGTTTTACATAGAAGTGTGCGTTGATATCGGTGGGCGGGAGCTGACAAATCTGATCCGAAGGCGGCACCTCCCGCACATTCAGAATTTCTATGCTCTCGTCTTGAGCATGCAAAAGAACCGGTAGAAAAAGAAGATACAGGAGGGAAAGGAAGTTAATTCTTTTCAACATCTGAATTTGTTTAAACAATGGAGAAATAGATTATGTTGAATAGATGAAGGTAGTAAGATTCATCAGAAAAACCTTACGACGCCACAGGGCGTGAAATAATAATACTAGGGTCAAGACAACTTAAGGAAATATAAAATTCCGTAAGTTGTTGAATGCCAATTAATAACAAATATGTTTACCGTTCACGAATTTCAGAGGCTAAATTCAGGCAGCTTTTGAAGCTTTTTTGCCTGGATTTGACAGCCACGCAAATAGCAGAATTGACCCATCTGAGTCGTAATTCTGTCAACAAGTATTTGAAGGCGATTCGTCAGCGCATTGCTCAGCTTTGTGAGAACGAATCTCCTTTTCGTGGTCAAATTGAAGTGGATGAATCTTACTTCGGAGCCCGACGTGCCAAAGGCAAACGAGGCCGGGGTGCCCGGGGCAAAACTATCGTCTTCGGAATCTTTAAACGCAATGGAAACGTATATACAGAAATTGTCCCAGATGTCTCGAAAAAAAGCCTTCAGAAGGTTATTCGGGGCAAAGTCAGCCTCGACAGCATCATCCATTCTGATGGGTGGAGAGGCTATAACGGACTGGTGGATCTGGGCTATGCCCGCCACCTTCGTGTCGATCATGGCCGTGATGAATTCGTTACCTCGTCCAGCCATATCAATGGCATCGAGGGATTTTGGGGGTTTGCCAAAACCCGACTTGTTAAATGCCGGGGCATGCATCCATCGACGTTCTATTTGCATCTAAAAGAATCTGAGTTTCGGTTTAATTACCGTAAAGAAAATATTTATCCAAAATTGTTAACATTCATCCGTCAAGAACCGCTTAAGTTGTCTTGACCCATTTT
>JAAAOB010000132.1 GCA_009909035.1 Bacteroidota bacterium | reverse complement strand
CGATACATCGCAATCAAACTCCTGTGCAAGGGTTATAACCGGCAATATCAATCCAATAAGAGAAAAAATTAAAAATCTAACCATGTTTAGTTGATGTTTAGCTTCCATCTTATGATACTAGTGGCAAATAAACTGCTATTTTTCGGGGATGTTTACTACTTGTTTTAAATTGACTTCTTCTATGATACAAAGGATTCAGCTTAATTACTTTGCAGGTGTTTTACTTCTTGCAACGTTAGGGGGGTACGGTCAAGTACAAGCACAAACAAGTCTGGGTGCAAGCTCTTTAGCAATGGGGCAAACCGGAGTAGCCGTACCCAATACCAACTGGTCACTCTTTTCTAATGTTGCCATGATGCCAACGGATGGGAACCGCGTTTCATTTTACGGTTTTCGGTATGTGGGTATTTCAGAAATTACTGATATGGCTGCCAACCTTACTACGCAAACAGGCTGGGGAACTCTGGGGGCCGGAATTCACCGGTATGGATTTAATCTGTTCAACGAAAACAGGTTTCTCCTTGCTTACAAAAACAACCTCGATCGATTTTACTATGGAGCCTCGGTTTCATACACCCATATTTTCCAGGGGGGTGATTACGGTGCTGCCGGAGCTGTTGGGTTTGATTTGGGACTCGCAGCAGAAATTACAGATGAGCTCTGGTTCGGCGCCCGCGCTACTAATCTCAACCAGCCAACCTATGGAGATACGGATGAAGAACTTCCACGTGAATTGGCCACAGGTTTTAGCTACATGCTAACTCCGGAAGCTTTACTTACAGCCGAAGTAGTCAAAGATGTGATGTTTCCCCTCTCCTTCCGAAGTGGTGTTCAGTTCGAAATTATTCAATCTCTTTTCATTCGCGCCGGTATTACCACCCAACCGCAAACGTATTCCTTTGGATTCGGATACAAGGCCAGCAGGTGGGATGTAAACTTTGCACTTCAACAGCATAATCCACTAGGATTGAGCCCGGCACTTGACCTGGCTGTAAAGTTTTAGATTTCTTTGTAAGTCATTCTGTACTTTATTCTCTGCAGGAGTCCTTTGGACAGAATCACCAATTCTAATTTCCCCTGATTAATTGATTAATTCGGACTAAATTCTTATTTGAAAAAGCGCTTTTAAATTGTTTCGTAAATCGTCACCTAATGAACCATATCCTGACCAATGAAAAAACTGACCTCACTACTCTTTGTATCTATACTGATTTTTGTTGTTTACCTGCCATCTTCTGCTCAAACTATATCAAAAGAAAAAATGATCTGGCTCACACCTCAGTGGGAAGGCGAACGGTTTGAGGACGGCAGGCCCAAAGTTCCAGACAATGTTCTTGACCGAATGGAACATGTTTCGATTGAGGAAGCCTGGGGAATTATCAGGGGATTTGGATACCATAATCAATTTACCGGCGGTGACTGGGAGATTTTGAAACCCGGTGAACCGGTCGTGGGACGGGCAGTGACTGCTCAATATATGCCAAGTCGCCCAGCCCTTGAAGAAACGATCATTGCTCAAGGAATGGAAGACGGCAGATCCGGCCCGATGAACACCTGGCCAATTGATGTATTGGTACAGGGCGATGTGTATGTAGCCGATGGATTTGGAAAAATTAAGGACGGAACGCTGATTGGTGACCGGCTTGGAAATACAATCTATGCAAACTCCGGGAATGGCGTTGTGTTTGATGGATCATCACGCGACAGAGAAGGACTCTCTGCAATAGACGGATTCAATGCTTTTGTACGTGAATGGGATCCTTCGTTTCTACAGGAGATGATGCTGATGGGATTAAACACACCCATCATGATTGGTGAGGTAACCGTATTGCCCGGTGATGTGGTTTTGGCTAAAGAGACCGGGGTTATTTTTATCCCTGCTCATCTTGCCGAAAAAGTTGTGGATGAATCCGAGGTAATACGCCTTACCGATATTTTTGCTCATCAGCGAGTACAGGAAGGTACCTATACGGCCGGCCAGATGGATACGGACTGGACTGAATCTATAAGGCAGGACTTTTTAAACTGGCTGGAAGAGAACCGAACGATGCTCCATGATGAGTATGGAATTGGCGAGTCAACGATCGACCGAATCATAGAAACAGAAGAAATTTAAGAGGAATATAGTATGAGCAATGAAACGAACTATGGCGAAAATAAATCTCCCCTCGAGGGGAGTGCCACGGCGGATGCCGGGGCGAGGGGTGTCCGGTCAAACAAGGTTGACCGACGAGGTTTCATCAAAAAAGCCGGAGCAGGTGGATTGGGTTTGTTCGGTATGTTTGCCCTTCCTTTTGAGGATCAAATCAGCCATCTCGCACAAAATGTGAATCGAAATTCGAGTCCGTCTGAGCTGGAAATTACAGACCTTCGAATTGCAGAAATTGACGGAATTCCGTTTCGCGTTCCACTGATTCGAATAGACACTAACCAGGGAATTTCGGGATATGGAGAGGTTCGCGACGGCGGTGCCAAAGAGTACGCCCTCTTCCTGAAAAGCAGGCTTTTGGGAGAAAATCCATGCAATGTTGAGAAAGTATTTAAGATCATCAAGCAGTTTGGAGGGCATGGTCGACAGGGTGGCGGGGTTTCCGGAGTTGAAACCGCTCTTTGGGATCTGACCGGGAAAGCGTACGGCGTTCCTGTCTATCAATTGCTGGGTGGAAAATATCGCGACAAAGTTCGCCTCTACTGCGATACAACCACATCTGATGATCCACACGAATACGCCAGGCGAATGCAAGAACGAGTGGATTTGGGCTACACTTTCCTGAAGATGGATATGGGAATTGGGTTGGTAGATGATGAAGAAGGCTCACTTACGAACACTCGCGAATATGGGCCGAAAGGTCAGCGAGAGTTGCGATCTCAATATTCCGGGGAGCAGGGAGATTACGGACAGATCGACCATCCCTTTACGAGGATTCAAGTTACACAACAGGGACTCGAACGAATGATGGAATATCTGCGGGTGATGCGTGATACGATTGGTTACGAAATCCCGATGGGAACCGATCACTGGGGACATTTTGATAAGAATGAAGCGATTAAAATTGCACGCGCCGCTGAGCCCTACACGCTTGCTTACGTGGAAGACCTGATTGCCTGGCAATATGCGGATGAGTGGAAGGAGATTTCTGAAGCTACAACCACCCCAACGATGACCGGTGAGGATATCTATCTGCTTGATGGGTTTAAAGAGTTGATCGATAAAAAAGCTGTGGATATGATCCATCCCGATCTCGGTTCTTCCGGTGGAATTTTGGAGACAAAACGAATCGGTGATTATGCCATGCAGAACGGCATCGCCATGATGCTGCACTACGCGGGTGCTCCATTCGGATTTATGGCGAGCGTCCATGCAGCGGCGGCCACAGAGAATTTTGTTGCTCTTGAGCATCACTCCGTGGATACTCCAAATTGGTACGACCTGGTTCAGGAGGACAAAAGCGCCATATTCCAGGAAGGCTACACACCGGTGCCTGAAAAACCGGGACTCGGGATTGAAATCAACGAAGAGGCCGTTCGGGAGCACTTGATAGAAGATGCCGGTTACTTCGAACCGACACCGGAATGGAATGAAATTCGAACGTGGGACAGAACCTGGAGTTAAGATGAAAACTGCTCTTAAAGCATTTCTTTGGTTAAGCTTCATTTGCCTTATCGGACTGATTGTAACGCTGTTCGTGGACAGCAGCTCACCATTCGTTGCAATATTCTCAACAGGCATGTTTCTCTCGCTTGCGATCGGAGTAAGAGGTACCGATACGATTTTTAAATCTTTTGCCTTTTCACTATGGATTTTTGCAGCCGTAACATTCTCGATGTTTTATCCTCAATACATGACTTCATGGGGCGGGTATGACCTAAGCAACCTGATTGTGCCGCTCATACAGCTGATCATGTTTGGGATGGGTACACAATTGAGCCTTCAGGACTTTAAAGGAGTTTTCAAAAAACCGAAAGGTGTGGCGGTTGGGGTGATCTGTCAATATACAATAATGCCGATTGTCGGAATAAGCCTGGCTTTAAGTTTTGGCTTCCCGGCTGAAGTTGCGGCGGGCGTTGTGTTGATTGGTTCCTGTCCCGGAGGCGTGGCTTCAAATGTGATGGCTTTCATTGCAAAAGCCGATCTTGCCCTGTCTATTACACTGACAGCTGTTTCAACCATGTTATCACCTCTGGCTACTCCCTATTTGATGCAGTTGCTGGCCGGTCAGTTTGTACCTATTGATACATACGGAATGATGCTCAGCATCCTGAATATGATTATTGCACCCATTGTACTTGGACTGCTTTTCAATCATTTCCTTCACGGGAAAATAAAGTGGCTGGATGATATTATGCCGGCGGTTTCCATGGCAGGTATCGCCTTTATCATCGCTGTAATTACTGCGGCGGGACGCGATTCACTTATCACCATTGGACTTCTGCTGATCCTCGCAGCAATCATTCATAATGCCCTCGGATATCTATTTGGATATTGGGGTTGTCGCCTTGTAGGGATGGATGAAAAGTCGTGCCGAACGATTGCGTTCGAAGTGGGAATGCAGAACGGGGGAATGGCCTCCGGGCTCGCCCAAGAGATGGGTAGACTGGCAACCGTCGGTTTAGCGCCAGCCATTTTTGGACCCTGGATGAATATCTCAGGTTCCACCCTCGCCAACTACTGGCGGCGGAAATCTGAAAAGGAAGAGGATGCAGAAGAAGCACCTGACCCTGCTATGAAACCAGCTTCCTGATTTACAAAACGGTAATTGAAAATTAATGAACAATGAAGAAGGAAAACAACAAAAGCCGCCGAAGCTTCTTGAAGAAAACTTCTCTTGGAGGCTTAAGCCTTGCAGGTCTCTCTTTAACATCTATTGGAGATGAAGTTGCCTATGCATCTCAAAACGTTCAACGGGCATCCCGGCCGTCGGAGTTAAAAATTACCGACTTGCGTGTGGTACAAGTACTTCGTACTCCAATACTCCGTATTTACACCAATCAAGATATTGTAGGCCATGGTGATGTACGTGATATTGGCGACTACCGCTATGCACTGGAGTTAAAAAGCCGGATTCTGGGAGAAAATCCATGCAATGTGGAAAAACTATTCAAAATCATTAAACAGTTCGGGTATCACGGAAGACAAGGCGGAGGGGTATCGGGCGTAGAAACAGCACTTTGGGACCTGGCCGGAAAAGCCTACGGTGTGCCTGTTTACCAGATGTTGGGTGGAAAATACCGTGATTCAGTCCGAATTTATTGCGATACCACGATGTCACAAGATCCTGATGAATATGCAGAACGAATGCAAGCACGTGTTGATGCCGGTTATACAGCTCTGAAAATGGATATCGGGATCAACCTGATTGAAGACGTTCCCGGTGCCCTGGTAAATGCTGAATTCTGGAAAAATCAACCCGGAGGATTGAGCGGCTGGAACTCCATCCCCGGAAGTTATGCAAATACGGAACATCCATTCACGAGAGTTCAGGTCACAGATAAGGGAATCGACAAGTTGATGGAGTATGTGGATGTGATGCGATCCAAAATCGGGTATGAAGTCCCAATG
>JAAAOB010000098.1 GCA_009909035.1 Bacteroidota bacterium | reverse complement strand
AAAAATTTATTTGCAAATGCAATTCCGCAAGATGATACATGCCGAGTCCCACGTTGCGACGTCAGAGCCGCATCCCTGATTGAGCATGCATTTGTTTTGTAAGCTACGAAGCCCAGCACCAGCGGTGCGACATGTCCGTAGCCCGGGGCCGCTGCGTAGCGGTGGCCTCGGGTTGCCAGACGTGCGCGACAATAGTGGAGCGCCGTAGGTGCGGCATCTCTATGCCTCCGCAAGGCGAGCTATCCATTTTTACCCAAAATTTATTTTATTGAATTCAAGTGCTTAATCAAGAGCTACCAATCTTTAAAATGGACATGTTATGCCAAATACCTACTCAAAATTATGTACCCAAATTATATTCGCCGTAAAGGGAAGATCCAATTTTTTACAATCTGAATGGAGAGAAGAAATCTACAAATACATCTCCGGAATTGTAGATGGGAAATCTCAAAAACTCTACGCAATCGGAGGGATGCCCGATCACATTCATTTACTTATAGGATACAATCCAACCGTTACAATCTCTGATCTTGTAAGAGATATCAAATCTAACTCTTCAGCTTTTGTTAACCGAAAGATTTTCAAGGATACAAAATTTCAGTGGCAATCCGGGTTTGGAGCGTTTAGTTACGGACAATCACAGATATCCGATGTAATTCGATACATTGAAAATCAAGAGGACCACCACAAACATCGAACGTTCAAAGAGGAATACATTCAGTTTCTGAATAGGTATCAAATTGAATACAACATTGACTATCTCTTTGAATTCTATACCTGATAATGAATTCAGGGTCCGTTTGATGCCGCACCTACGGCGCTTCCTTTTTTATATGTGAACCCACGACCCACCGAAAATGCGCTGCATTCCCGGTGGGCTACGGACATACCGCCCCGGAACGGGGCTGGTTTTTACCCGTAAACCGGGCTACATGATTCACATATAGCATCTTCTGCTTTAAAAAATATTGCATATTTCAACAACCACGTCACCCTGTTGCGAACGCCGGGTTATTTAAAAAAAGAAAAGGTGCCCGAATATCCGGGACACCTTTTTCTATCTTGATATTAATTGTAAGGGGATTTGTTATCCGATTTAAATTGGGAAGCGGAGACCGGCTCCAACTACAAATTGATCGGCATCGCCACCAAGGCCACCCAGCTTCACTTCGCCAAATAGATCGGCAAAATCAAGGGCATACTCCACGCCGCCACCAAGGTTCAATCCAAATTCAGATTCACTGGTGCTGCCTCCAAAGGTACCGAATCCGGTGTCGACTTCGGGGACATCCACGGTGATTCCCGTAATATTGATACCGCCGAGCGCATACACAATCAAACCCTCTTCATCGAGAAAGATGTAATGCCCGTTAAAGTTCAGTTCCCAAACGGTCAGGTCAACGTCTCCTTCACTGCTTGGAAAATAGAACGTAAAATCTCCGCCTCCTCTGATCACGTCTGTAAACGCATAGTACCCGTCCGCCCGGATGCCAATGTCGTTATCGAGGCCACTAAAACCCACACCGGAACTGATCGCCAGGCCAACACCGGCTTTAAAATCACCTTCCTGAACGCTCCCCTGAGCATAGGCATGATCTGTTACGGCTGAAGTCCCGTATATAAGTGCTGTGGCGAAAACGATTGCAAGTAGTTTTTTCATAGTTCTATTCTTATGTTATTTTGGTTAGATGTAATGGTTTATAGCTGTCCATACGTAATGCGTATAGCTGAAGGAATAAAGTATCAAAAAAAATAGTTTTTTTCTGAATGACTCCAAATTCTGATTCTAAAAGAGAGGGTGCGTCCGAAAGCAGCATTCAGGATGAACAGTATGTTCGGGATGCGCTCTCAGGCAGCCAGAAGGCCTACCAGCAATTGACGGAAAAGTACCGGAAACCATTGCAGTATCATGTGGCCCGGATGGTGAAAGAGAGTGAACAGGTGGAAGACCTGGTGCAGGAGGCTCTCGTGAAAGCGTTTGATAACCTGGAGTCGTACAACAACAGCTATGCCTTTTCCACATGGCTTTACCGGATCACAACGAACCATACGATTGATTATCTACGGAAGAAAAAACTCCGGACCACGTCAATTGACAAACCCATCAAGACGCGCGAGGGCGAGCTTTCGATGGAGTTGCCGGGGGAGGCAGAGACCGACAGGGGCATCATCCGGCGACAGCGGAAAAAAATTATTACCAACGCTATTGAGGAACTTCCGGATAAGTACCGAGCGGTGATTAAAAAAAGACATATCGAAGAGCTGAGCTACCAGGAGATATCGGATGAGCTCGATTTACCCCTCGGTACGGTCAAAGCCCATATTTTCCGGGCACGGGAGATGCTTTATAAAGCGCTGAAGGATAAGAGAGATAAATTTTAATCACCGTTGTGAGTGTTCGCGATACATTCTTGCGCATTGACTATAGACACAGGCCATTAAATTAAATAACAACAGGCGAACCGGCCCGGAACAAACGTAACCATCTCTACTCGTTTCAATCTCAAAATGGTCGTTCGGGCTACTCTCAGAGTAGTGTCGCGTCAATGCGGATGTGTCCGGGTATGGTACGATTCTGATCCGGCGATTTTTCGTCATCGGATGAGTGGGTCGGGTATGAATCCTTACGAGAGGCCCCGTACGGCCGGGTGTCTTGTTTGAGCGATTCGCAGGATGAAGGGACTTCATCCGGGGAACATCCCCCTCAATCCCTTCGTCGGCTGACGGAGGGACGTTTAAAAACGTCTTTTATGAATCAAACTCAGGTTAATAATAAAAAAGGAGCAACAAAATGAAACAGGCAAAAGGCTTTATCGGATCCCTTTTAGATTTATCTTTTACATCGTTAATAACCTCAAAAATCATCAAGCTCCTCTACATTCTATCTATTGTGGGGGCAGGATTGGCGGCTCTTTCTATGATCGCTACAAGTTTTGCTGCATCTACGATGACGGGGTTGTTCACGCTGCTTATCCTTGCACCGCTTGTGTTTTTTCTGAGTGTGATTTATGCAAGAGTGCTTTTGGAAATTGTGATTGTGATTTTCAGGATTTCTGAGAATACAGCGGAAATTGCGGAGCAGGGGCGGCACCATCCATCCGGATCAACAGGTGACACGCCGGAGCTGTAAGGAGGTCTGTCATCGCTCCGAATGGTTATTGAGACGAATCTGCGGTTTACTACTTTCTTTTCAGCTCGTACAGGTCCGTTCTGCGATCGCGTAAAATCCGCACGCTCCCTTTTTCATGCAGCTCTTTTAACAGATCCAGGTCTACATCTGCAATCAGCATCATCTCCGTATTTGGGGTGGCTTCTGTTTTGATGCCGGTGGTGGGAAAGGCAAAATCGCAGGGGGTAAATACCACCGACTGACCATACTGAATGTCCATGTTGTGAACGTTGGGCAGGTTCCCCACGCTTCCTGCTACCGCCACGTAGCACTCATTTTCGATGGCCCGGGCCATGGCACAATTTCGTACCCGAGAATAGCCATTTTGGGTATCGGTCATAAACGGTACAAACAGGATGTCGAGTCCGTCAAGGGCCATCAGGCGCGTCAGTTCCGGGAATTCCACATCATAACAGATCAAAATCCCGATCCGCCCGGCATCGGTATCGAAGGTTTGGATGCGGCTGCCGCCATTCATGCCCCACGCTTTTTTCTCGTCGGGTGTGACGTGAATTTTTTCGTATTTCTCAAGTTCTCCATTTCTTTTGCAGAGGTGACCTACATTATAGAGTCCCTCCTCGCGCACCTCGGGCATGCTGCCTGTAATGATGTTGATGTTATAGGAGATGGCAAGCTCCGAAAAGGTATCGCGCAGTTTACCGGTATAGCCCGCGAGTTTACGGATCGCCTCTGCTTCAGACAGATGGTTGTAGGCAGCCATGAGCGGTGCATTCACATATTCCGGAAACAGCAGAAAATCTGCATTGTAACCGGATACTGTATCTACAAAGTACTCTATCTGCTCTACAAGGTCATCAAAGCCGTTGTACGAGCGCATCTGCCACTGAACGAGGCCCATGCGGACCACCGATTTTTCCACGCTGACCGACGGTGAATCCGACGGTTTTTCGTAGTAGATGTTGGTCCATTCCAGCAAAGCGGCATGCTCGTGCGAGGCCTGGTCTTCCGGCAGGTAGTGTTTTGCAAGCCGTTTGACGTGAAAATCATTCGAGAGCTGAAAGGTCAGGACCGGGTCGTAGATCTCCTTGTTTTTCACTTTTTGAATATACTCTTTGGCACTCAGCTCGTTGTGGTGCTTGTGGTAGTTCGGCAATCTCCCGCCAAGCACAATTCCTCTCAGGTTTTTCTCTTCGCAGAGCTCCTTCCGGTAGTCGTACATGCGTCGTGCCAGGCGCATGCCCCGGTACTCGGGGTGAACCATCACGTCGAGGCCGTAGATTGTGTCGCCGCCGGGTGTGTGAGTATCAAACGTGTCGTTGGCTGTCATCTCCAGGTAGGTGTGTTTCTCATCGAACCGGTCATACTTGATCAGGATGGAGAGCGAAGCGGCAGCCATCACCCCGTCCACCATCACCACCACCTGTCCCCCGGGAAACCGGTTGATGAGCGTATGGACGTGCGTCTGCTCCCAGGCCGGGTTCTCCACATTCGGGTAGCATGTCAGCATCAATTCATACAGCTCCTGATACTGATCGCGCCTCAGGTACTGCAGCTCAACTTTTTCGTACGTGGTCATGGGCGATTGTGAACGTTAGGATTTCGTATCCGGTGAGTCAACTAAATAGATGCCATCCTCTTTAATGTCGATGAGATCTTTTTTGTAGAGAAGCCCGATTGCCTTTTTAAACGTCTTTTTACTCATCTCAAGACGAGCCCGTATCTCGCCGGGATCACTCTTATCGTGCAGGTCAAGGCTTCCGTCGCCTTTGCACAGGAGGTCGTAGATTTGATCGGCGTTGGGCTCTACTTTTTGATATCCGAACGGCCGGAGGGTGACATCGATCTTGTTGTCGGGACGGATCTGTTTGATAAACCCGGTTCGTTTTTCTCCGTACCGGAGGTTTTGGAAAATGTCATCTTCATAAATTAACCCCTCGTGCGTTTGATTGATGATCACATTGCGGCCCAGATCGCTTTTGTTCCAGATAATCAGATCCACCTTTTCTCTCTCCTCAACCGTCACCGGTGTTTCCGTGAGGTACCGCTCAATTTTGGTCGTACCGGTCAGCCGTCCCGATTTCCGGTCGATGTAGAGATAGACCAGGTTTTTGCGCCCCTCCATCATCCGGTTGCTCTGCTCGCTGAAAGGAACAAACAGGTCCTTGCGGATCCCCCAGTCCATGAAGGCGCCGTGTTCGGTTACATCCTTTACTTCAAGAAGCTCGATCCGGTTCAGCGTGATGGTTGGGTGGTGCGTCGTGGCGGTATTCCGGCCGTTCCTGTCCTGGTAGATGAAAATCTCCGCAGTGTCTCCCGGCTGCAGATCCTTGTCGGTATCCTGGAACGGCATAAAGATGGTTCCGCCATCATCCATCGCGAGTAAAACTCCGTTCTCCTGTTGCAGCTGTACGGTGGCGGTTTGATAGGTGC
>JAAAOB010000017.1 GCA_009909035.1 Bacteroidota bacterium | reverse complement strand
ATCTGCTCCGGTGAGCTGCTAATAACAAGAGAGTAAAGAAATATCAGCACCACCCCGCCAATCGCAATCATTTCGATTGCTTTGACAGGCAGTTCATTCAAGATGGCCGCCCAGACTTTCAGGCGATACGCTTTTTTTCTATTCGAATAGTATTTTTCCAGGAACTTGTCCTCTTTGCGCGTCAGTTTCAGGTCTACATATCCCTTAAACGCGTCATTAATCATGCTGTAGCCGACCGGGGCCAGCGCATCGAGCCGGTCGCCCAGCTCCTGTGTTTTCGATTTCAGGCTGGAGTAGATGAGCCAGGTTGAGGGGCCGAGCACCCCCATCATCAACAGGAAGAGAACCGGTTGATAGAGCGCCACAGCACCGATGATTGTTGAAGCAACCACAACCTCGGTGAACACCTGGAAAAAGTTAAAGAGATACTTGGTTGTAAAGATCTCCGGCACGCGGTTTACATGGTTCAGGATCGTCGAGACCCCAACCTGATTAAATTTCCAAAAATCGAGTGAATAGTATTTTTCGAACTGTTTTTTGATAATTTTAAGTGACAGATCCGTGGAGAAACTGAGCTGTTTGTACCGGATCGCCATCATAAACACGTTTTTGAAAAGGAAGAAGAAGAAAATACAGCCGACAAGAAACAGCAGGAATGCGTTTTCAGATTCAAAGCCAAAAAAGTCGAAAACCGGTTTGATGTAGCTTTTCTCCTGGATTATAGCCGGCTCCATCGCAATCTGAATTACGGGAATCAGAGTGGCGAGTCCAAAAACTTCCAAAAACGAGGCAATAAAAAAAAGAAACAGGATAAGTACGACGTTGCGTTTATCGCTCTTATCCAGGTAGGACGCTATAATCCGGTATGAACTTTTTCGCGTTTTCTCTGGCATCTCTTACTCGTTTGGCTGTACCCGGTTCGGTCATTTCGATTGTTACATCTGAACCAGTAATAATAAGAAATTACAGCGTATGCAAAAGCATTGTTAAACAGTTATAATCCGAGACCAGCCGCCACTCACCGTTGAGGGTTCGCTGACGTGAACGTCGTACTGTGGAGTGTGCCTCCGGCACGTTGAGTGCGCTATCGCGCGTAGAACTGTTAAACCGTTTCTTCGACCTCTACATGCCATGTCAATGTTTACGATTCGATGATTCTGTGATTCAACACTCGAGTCTGCGTGCCGACCCTCGCGCAGTCTTCCTCCCGATGTGACGCAAAAAGCGCGATTCCATAGGGAGAGAGGACGTAGATTGACGTTTCGAAATCGTTATCGGATGAGCTTTTGTGAAGAGACGAGGAGTGTATCATCAATGCAATGATGAACTGGAGCCTCATCCGATGACTTTCCGGATTGTTGATTCGGTTGGGTTGAATCGTAAGCGAAGCTCCTGCATCGGTTATCATGAATCGTGCGAGATTTTGGTGTTATTCAATACGCTGCTGCCACTTCTATGACATAAATCTTACGATTCATCCATAGAAGAGACCCAATCCTTTCGGACGGAGACGTTCGCCCTACAATTTCATGAGCCAATTGAGTGGATCTGTACCGTCAGGTGTCCACCAGATGGGGGGCTGCTGGGCATCTTTGAGGAGTTCAGGCTCGACCGGTGCCCCTGGCAGTTGTACAGAAGAATCTGTCACGTAGATGGATTGAAGCCCATCAAGGTACCGGTTTGTAAGAGCAGCAGCCGTCTTCCTGTCTCCTTTTACCCATTGTAGAATAAATGGCTCCACCGGCTTTCGATCGGTCTCTTCAATCAAAAAGTTATCGAGCCACGCCTGTTCAATGCCGGCCGCCTTGTTATATGCGTATCTGTGATAGAGTGACGGCGGTGCCTTTTCATGCTGGGGCTGGTTCATCCAAAATTCCTCAACGTAATCCGTGAAATGACACTTTTTGCTGTTGAGCGAAAAGGGTGCCACAACCATAGCCACTGACCGGCACCCTTTTCCTCCATATCTGAAAATGGCATTTACAAGTTGTCTCATGGTTTCCGGTTGATCATCTTCCACCAGTGCCATCGAATAATGGGCGGTGCGGATCAGTTTTGGTACCGTTGATGAGGCAATATCCAGGGTCTTCAGCCTCTTGAGAACAGGCTCCGCCGTCGATGTTGAGCCGGAAAACATCACGGCATCTGCCCTTTCGCCACTAAACTCGTCAATGTTAATGTTCCAGCGTCCATGAAGGGCTCCTTCCTTTTTCAAGATTCGCAGAAGTGTAGCAGGCAAGTAGGGATCTTTTTTGGAAAGTTTTCCAATGTAGTGATGGCCGCTGAGGGCAACTGCCAGGATATCCTGTATACCCACCAGCGGCAAATTGCCGGCGTGCAGGCATACCACCGTTTTCGTAGACACGTCCTGCCGCAGGGTTGCCCTCTCCGCCCAGCGGTTGATTGCAGTTGGTGTCAGGGACTTTTTAAGTGACCGAACCTGGTATTTTATGTCTTCAAAACTAAATAAAGACTCTTTCAAGGTTCGGTCAATGGCCTCTTTTAATTCAAGGTTATCAGGCCTAAGCCACTGATCAACAACAAATAACAATTTATCGATTCTTTTTTTGATACCGTTTTGCATCGTCATTCCCTCTCGATTAAAAAATTGCAGCCGCGTAGATCAGCTGCTTCCCACCGGCCAAGAACGGCAACATCCCTGTTATTGTCCATCACCCCGCGATCCTCCGTTAAAATAAACGGGCAGCTGTAGATGTTAGCCAGGTCGATGATGCCAATTTTCCCCTCCTCGCCCGGCGGCAGTTCCGATGCAGGATCCCGCGGATCCCGAACGGAGACGTACATCCAGTGCGGCGGCGTAAACCACTCAGATCCGATGGCATACATCTGGCTGAGCAGTTCGCACATGCCGTACTCAGAGTGGATGCTGGATAGCGGCAGGCCAAATCCATCCGACAGACGCTTCCGCAGGTCCTGTTTGCTCATTTCCCGACGGTAGGTTTTCATCCCGCCAGTTTCGATTATCCGGGCGGTGTCAGGCAGCGGGTCCGATCCGGCATCAAGAAGATCCAATAGGCCAAAGGCGGCACCAAAAAGAAGGATGCTCCGATCGGGATGTTGGATCTCTTCAATCATTTCCTTCGTCAGTGGTTGATTTAAGGGTAAAAACCGGCTTTTCCCACGTTCATCCTTGTTGACAAGGTGGTTGAGCATCCAAAGTAGCGAGGAATCGGGGTTATCACTGTAGCCTGGAGCATAACATAGAATTGTAGTGTTTGGGAAATCAAAATGCCGGCTGAACTCCTTCTCAATGGCTGTGCGATAGAGATCAAGATCGGCCACGTGGTGACGACTCCGGCTCATAGTTCCTGTTCCGGAGCTTTCAAACGTACGCTGCGGCTCTTTGCCGTTCACAATCAGCCGGAGCTCTTTAAATGCCCGGATCGGCATGAGCGGAATCTCACGGATCGACCGGGGCATCTGCTCACCCGAAACGAAATGCTCGGCAAACGTGCGGTAAACGGGCTGATGTTTCACCTGGTAGCGATATGCAATTCGTGCCCGCTGAAGCAGACTGCTCTCTGTATCGAAAAGTGATTCCGGGATATCAGTCGGGTCTGTCATCGTTTTGATCCTTGCATTTCAGGTCGAGAAATCCGGTATAAACACCTCTCAGGGGCTCTGATGACTTCAGAGTGCCCCCAATACGCAGATAGATAGTACCCGTTTCGGGGATCATCAATTCACTGCATCCGCCGGGAGATACCAGGTTCATGGTGTCGGGAACGCCGGAGCTGCCATGGATGATCCGGAGATTGGTCAGGGCTGAGGTTTCGCCAAATTGATTCACAAGACTGGCTTCAGGTGGAATGCGAAGTGTTATGTTGCTGTACGGCCTGGCCGAGATCATGATCAGCCCGCTTTCGGCACTTTCGTACACCGAAAAGTCGACGGGTGAAGCAGACGCACTATTCTGACGGTTAATTTTCAGGGATATTTCATCCATTTGGGCGGCAGGTACGGCGAGTGCCATTACTTCAATGCCACTTGTCTCACTGTTGACCTGTGCCTCTGCTGAGCCCTGAAATAACAACAGTGCGAAAAAAAAGAGGGAAAGATGTTTCATTGTATAACGGTTCGATAAAGCTGGTTCTCTGTCAGAATATAGATGAATGGACCGTTCACGTCTATATCTACCGGATTCTGCAGGGGCTGTTCCAGCAGAAATGTTGAAATTTCACCACCGCGGGGGGTGTACCGGCCGATCCTGTTACCAAACAATACCCACAGATCATCCTCTGATCCGCTAAAAGCTTGTGCGTTTTGTAATCCGCCGATGAAATTGATATATCCGCCATCCGTTCGAAAGCGGTGGATCACGCCGTTCGGGCCATCCAGAAGCAGCAGGAATGAGCCGGCGATTCCAAGCTGAGTCACGGTTCGGACCCCATACTGCCGCAGGTTAATCTCTCCGGTGAAATTTCCATTGGAATCGAATATGTATATAAGAAACGATTCCGAATCGTATACAAAAAGCTCGTTTGCAGGAGATACCACCAAATCGGACGGGGTAAAACTGAATCGGCGATCAACCTTCTCACTGGTAATGGAGGTTAAAAACTGGTGGCGCCGATCGTACATCTGCACGCGGCCGTTGTTTTCATCAGCCAGGTAAATTTTCAATCCGTTCGTGGCATCGATGGCTGCCGGCCGGTCGAACCGGTAATCGCCTCTGCCCTGGCTGCCAACAGAATCGATGCGCATACCTGTACTGTTCAGAACAAGAAACCGGTGCTTGGTCCGCTCCGTAATGTAGAGGCGCCCGGTCTGCACAACACTGACATCAGTGGCACCTTCAAGCTCTCCGCCGATGGGTGAAAATGTTAAGGTATCCGGTTCAGCGGGTGTGCTGAGAAGAGGAACAATAAGCAATATGGCAATGAAGTTAATCACCTCGTTCCAGGCCTTTTTTACCGATATCTCTGCGATAGGTACAGTCGGTGAACGAGATCTTGCCGACGTTTTCGTAGGCGTGATCAATCGCCTCGCGGAGGGACCGGCCTTTGCCCACAATATTCAGTACACGCCCGCCGTCGGTAATAAGCTCGCCATCTTTTTGAGCGGTCCCGGCATGGAACAGAATGGCCCGGTCGTCAATCCGGTCTGTTCCGGAGATGGGATATCCTTTCTCATATTTTACTGGATATCCTCCGCTGGTTAACACCACCGTGCAAAACGTTTCATTGCTTACCTCGATGGTGCCGGCCTCTGCCAGTTCACCTTTTGCGGCCGATAACATCAGGCTGAGAAGGTCATTTTTTAATGGCGGGAGAATTACCTGGCATTCGGGATCCCCAAAACGGCAGTTATACTCCACCACTTTTGGCCCCTCTGCCGTGATCATTAGCCCGATATAGAGGATTCCTTTATAGGGTGTTCCTGCCGCCTTCATCCCCTCAATGGTGGGAACGGTAATCTCACGATCGATTTGATCAAGCAGAGCCGTTGTAAGCAGCGGTGCCGGGGCATAGGCGCCCATGCCGCCCGTGTTTAACCCGGTATCGCCCTCGCCGGCCCGTTTGTGATCCTGCGCATTGTGAATCACTTTGTAATGCTCCC
>JAAAOB010000104.1 GCA_009909035.1 Bacteroidota bacterium | reverse complement strand
GTAATGAGAATCATCGTCCCGTGTTTAAATGCAGCCGTAATTGGATTGCGCGCTTTCAGGTTCTCAAGAATAAAAGGGACCATGTCATTATGATCCAGGTCCCGGAGCTTTTCAAAGGAGTCTTCTGACTGCAGCTCCTGAGGTGTTGGGTTTTTCCGGTTTTCAGCTTTTGTCATGAAAGGTGCCTGGATTGAAGTTCTGACTGAAGATAGACCCAATTTGTGATTATTTCGAACGGTCTTCCAAAATGAAAAGAGTGGAATGTCGACCCAATGTTTTTATTGAGCCCGGCCAGTAAAGAATAGAGACGGTGAGCAGCGGCTGCCGAGTTGCGCATGAACCGTTGGCAATAGCTCGCCTCGGATGTGGGCTTGGGGAAGGCAAGATTTTCGTTGAATCTCTGTCGATTCCAGCATACTATACAGCATGCTAAAAACCGGCCCCCAGATGCTGTTGACACTTTTAAAGCTTTCAGGTCTTGAACTTGTACGGTCGGTATCTTTAAAGAGAAACCTGATCTCCGGGATCCTGGTCTTTATTATCATAGCTTATGTCGCGCTCCAGCTAATCGGGCTTGCGGTATTCATGGGACCTATTCTGCGAAATTTCTTCGAAATTCAAGACATCCCGGCATTTTTGAGTAAAGCGGCAATTTTCTACCTCCTTTTCGAATTTATAGCCCGGTTCTTCTTACAAAAGCCGCCACTCCTGGATTTACGCAAATATCTGCATCTGCCCATCCGGCGTTCCGCTATCATCCAGTACTTATTTGCACGGTCTTTGGTTTCTGTTTTTTCGTTTATCGTTGTGATCCTGTTTCTGCCCATTACCATTACCGATATTTCACCGCAGGTGGGTCAGTTCTACTCAACCTGCTGGCTTGGAACTCTCT
Organism: Bacteroidota bacterium; assembly: GCA_009909035.1. Taxonomy (GTDB): domain Bacteria; phylum Bacteroidota; class Rhodothermia; order Balneolales; family Balneolaceae; genus SW132. The sequence continues at coordinate 24,294 of JAAAOB010000104.1, read as the reverse complement.
GTTTACTGAGTCTCTCGCTCCATTTCATTGTACTCTTGATTAAGCGTTCACCGCACGGCGGGCTTGTGAAAGGAGTACTGATTGCCGCCCTGCCTGCAGTTCCGATTCTGCTGCTCTATTTTGGGCTGTTCAATCTCGGGGAGTATACCGGCCCGTTCTTTTACCTCACATTTTCAAGCCCGCTGCCGATCCTGGTCAGTGCTGCCGTTTGCGGTCTGCTGGCCATAGCGGCGTATCGAAAGTATTACCGGAGCGCTTATCCGCAACCCCCTGCGTCATCTTCCGCTGAACGCCCGTTTTTTTTGGGTGGCGGGCTACGCCTTCTGTCAGGTTTCGGCCTGCCCGGCATCATTGCCGAAACGGAGCTGAAGCTGGTGCTTCGGCACAAAAAGAGTCGCGGGTACCTTTTTTTGTGCGTAATCGCTCTTCTTTATGGGGTGTTGATATATGGATCTGGCGACAACACATTTACGGGTAGTGCCTATCTTTATCTTTTTGTCGGAACAATTATAACAGGGGCATTTTTGCTCCAATATGGGCAACTTTTAATCAGCTGGAATTCAGCTTCATTCGATTTTTACCAGGCCAGGGAAAATGGGCTCTATGCTCTGCTCAAAGGGAAGTTTATACTTTTAACAGGCACTATGGTAGCGGCGTACCTGCTTACAATACCCTACATCTATTTTGGATGGCAGGTGATGGCGTTTCATACCGCTGCACTTTTTTATAATGCCGGCATTGGTGTGCACGTAATCATATATCTTTCGCTTTGGGAGCCAAAACCGATGGACATCAACAAAGGAGCTTCTTTTAATTACGAGGGGCTTGGAATGGCACAATTTCTAATGGTATTTCCCTACATGCTGATCATGTATGGCCTCTATTTTCTGTTCGATGTTATTTTAGGGTCTTACACTGCGCTTCTGCTGCTAAGCTGCTGCGGACTGGCAGGCCTTCTGTTCTACGAAAAGCTTCTGATGATCTCTGTACGAAAGCTCCAACGGCAGCGTCATGCTGTATCAACATCATTCAGGCAAGAATTATGATTAAAATTGATAACCTAACGAAATCATACCAAGACAGCTGCGTGCTGGATATTCCGATGCTGGAAATCGAAAAAAGCGAGTGCTTCGGGCTTGTTGGCAATAACGGTGCCGGTAAAACAACGCTTTTTCAGCTGATTCTTGATTTGATTCGGGCAACGTCGGGATCCGTCTCGATCAAGGAGCAGGATGTGTCGGATGGCGAAACCTGGAAAGCGATTACAGGATCATACCTGGATGAACACATGCTGCTGCAATTCCTAACGGCTGATGAATATTTCGATACGCTGAAAAACATATACAGCATGTCGGCGGGTGATCTGCAGGGGCACCTGGAGCGTTTTGAGACGTTCTTTAACGGAGAAATTATCGGGAAAAAGAAGTATATCCGTGATCTATCGAAAGGAAATATTAAAAAAGTGGGAATTGCTGCCGCACTGATGGGAGATCCCGAAATCGTGATACTGGATGAACCGTTTGAAAACCTGGACCCTACGTCGCAAAACCGGCTAAAAAAACTGGTGAAGCGTGAGCAAGAACAACATGGGACCACAATTCTAATTTCGAGCCACGACCTTGTGCATGTCACCGATGTTTGCAACCGGATTGTGCTTCTTGAACAAGGGAAGATCGTCAAAGATATGAAGGATGAAAAAAGTGTAATGGCGGAGTCGTTAACCGACTATTTTGACAGGTAACAAAGAATTTTTTAGTTGTTATGTTGTGTTAAAAAAGATCAGTATACGAAGTTATGGAACAGGTTCTGCGGATATTTTTTACTCTCTCTTTAATTATTTTACCAACGATGGCACAGACTCAGACAGCCCCTTATCAAAACCCGGACCTTCCGGTCGATGAACGCGTTAACGATCTCCTCGGCAGGATGAAAATCCAGGAAAAAATCGGGCAGATGACCCAGCTCGATATTACCACCATCAACAAGACGGGGCATCAGTCAAACGTAGAGCTTGATCCCGGGAAAGCAAAAGAGCTGATTGGGGAGCATCACATCGGGTCGTTTCTGAACGGCGAGGCTGTGCCGGCAGGGCAATGGTTTCAATTTATGGATCGCCTGACGAGGCTGGCCGTAAACGAAAGCCGGCTTGGAATCCCGATTATATACGGAATTGATCATATCCACGGGGCAAGTTACCTGGGGGGCGCCACAATATTTCCGCAATCTATAAATCTTGGGGCCACCTTCAATGAAAAACACAGCTACAATGCAGGCGCTGTCACTGCTCTTGAATCGGCAGACCTGGGCCATCAGTGGAATTTTGCGCCGGTCCTGGATTTGGGCGTTAACCCAGTGTGGCCGCGGATATGGGAAACCTACGGCGAGGATCCGCACCTGGCTTCCGTCATGGGCCGTTCGTATGTAAACGGGTTGCAGAGTGCCCATAAAGCTGGATCCAAAAAGATGGCCGCGACTGCAAAACACTTTATCGGTTATTCTGATCCAAAATCGGGCTGGGACCGTTCGCCTGCTCATATCCCGGACCAGGTGCTTCACGAATTCCATAAGCCCCCGTTCAAAGCTGCAATTGATGCCGGCATCAAAACCGTGATGTTGAACAGCGGAGAGGTCAACGGGGTGCCGGTTCACGCCTCGCACAGGCTGGTGACCGGCCTGCTGCGAGAGGAGATGGGATTTGACGGGGTCATATTAACCGATTGGGCTGATATCAAAAAACTTGTGAATTTTCACTACACGGCCGAGGATTACAAGGAGGCAACCTACCAGGCAGTTATGGCGGGCGTGGATATGAGCATGACGCCTCTCACGCTCGAATTTAACAGAGCAATGACGGAGCTTGTGGAGGAGGGGTGGCTATCAGAAGAACGAATTGATGCCTCGGTTCGACGAATATTGACGCTTAAATTTGAATTGGGCCTGTTCGAAGATCCCTATCCTACCGATGACCGGCTGGATAAGATCGGATCGACTGAAAACAGGCAGAAAGCCCTGGATGCGGCTCGCGAATCGATTGTACTGCTTCGAAACAGCGGTGATGTTCTGCCGCTTGAGGCGCCGGGTAAAATTATTGTAACGGGTCCCACAGCCGACAGTAAACGGAACCTCTCCGGCGGATGGACCATCGCCTGGCAGGGCGGTGAAGAAGAGCAGTACCCTGAGGATATGATGACGATTCTGGATGCCCTGCGCGCCGAATTTCCCAACGGCAAAATCGTTCACGCCACGGGAATTCCCGGAGACAAGGAGCTCAACGATGCGGACCTGGTGGTGTATGCCGGCGGTGAAGAGCCCTATACCGAGTTCATTGGTAATATCTCTGACCTGACACTGCCTCAGCAGCAGCTAAAAGAGATTGCAGCGATTGCCCGCGGAAACACGCCGCTGGCCCTTGTTTTAGTGCAGGGTCGCCCCCGCCTCATCACGGATGTTGCGATCGATGCAGAGGCGATCATCATGGCGGGCCTTCCAGGATTTGAGGGCGCCGAGGCCATTGCCAACGTCATAAGCGGAACCGTTAATCCAAGCGGCAAACTACCGATATCGTACCCGATGGATCCCAACCACTACATTCCCTACAATCATAAATCGAGTGATGTCTACTTTTTTGACGGGGGCGATCCGAACGAGATCATCCAGGGAGATGATGATCCCTCGCTTTTTCCATTTGGCCACGGGCTGTCCTACACAACGTTTGATTATAGCAATCTGACGGTAAGCAGCCGCTCGATTACCACGGAGGAGAGCCTACGTGCAGAAGTGACGATTACCAACACCGGCGACCGGCAGGGAATGGAGGGTGCACTCTGGTTCATTACGGACCACGTGGGGAGAATTACCCGTCCGGTAGAAGAGCTTCAACATTTCGAAAAGGTATCTCTTGAGCCCGGAGAGTCCGTACGTCTTGAGTTTAAGATAGATCCAACGGATCACCTTGCCTACCCTGATGAGAATGGCAAACTAAACCTTGAACCCGGGCGGTTTACTATTAAAATCGGGGATTTAACGAAAGAGTTTCGGTTGAAAGCTGTAAAATGAGCCTGGGATTTTAGATATAAACGAACGGATGCAGGTGGGATTCAGAGGACACCATGCCCCGTGGCTATCTAACAACGGGTAATGAGAACCCGCCTGTGTCAGGGCGTGATTGAACCTGCGTTGTCTCTCTGCATGCTCAGTTCTGCTAACCGCTCGCCCGCCTGTTTTACAGGAATGGGGACGGATTTTGCACCGGCTTCCTGGAGTGCTTCTGTTTCATCTTCACGCATAGTAATCACGTAAATATCGTCTTTATACCCGATCTCTTTAAGGGCTTTGATGGCGTTTAATTTCACCGTTCGGTTGCCCATCGCAATAATGATGGAGACAATATCGGTGAGATCTACCGCTTTCCACAGTTCAGTATCTTGAATATCGCCGTAAACCACCCGGCGGTGTTCTTTTAAATTCTGTTCAATCCTGGCCGGGTCAATATCCATTCCCACAACATGTCTTCCCTCATCGCGGAGTTTATCGTACGCCGATTTTCCGGCGCTTCCCATCCCGATGACCAGGTAATTTGCTTTCCCAAGCGAGATGATTTCGTGTTCAGTATGCTTCACATCCCGTTCAAATCGATGCAGGAACTGTTCAATATAGTGCCAGATTTGATCCTCGCGAATGGCAAGCGGGGCATTAATCACAAACGAAATCGCGGTCAGCAGTCCGAGTGACACGATCACGCTTTCAGGAATAAACCCGTTTGCAGCGGCAACAGCACCGGCAATCAGGGTAAACTCACTATAGGCCGTAAGCGAGAGAGTGGCCAGGTAGCCGGTTCGCGCTTTCATCCTGAAAACCATGAAAAGTGCGAAAAACAAGATTGATTTCAGCGGCAGCAGAAGTAAAATTGCGCCCACAAACATCAATTCTTCCGGCCCCGGAAAACCTGTAAGCCCCGTTTCGAGGAAAAAACCGACCAGGAAGGCCTCTTTGACTCCCCACATTTTTTTCCCGAGCTCTTGCCCTTTTTCATTTGTAGCCATGAGCATGCCGGCAACGAGGGCTCCCAGTTCCCCGCTCAGGTTCAAACTTTCGAAAAGGGAGGCTCCCCCGATAGCCAATGCAAGGCCCATCAGCATCATCAGCTCATCTTTATCCACAATGTTTAATAACCAAACCAGAAGGGGCCGTAGGAGCGGAAGAGCCAGTAGCAGCGGACTCCATACCGAGGGCGTTCCCCCGCCTGTAAACGCAATGATACCGATTGCCACAAGATCCTGGAGTATGAGGATACCAATGGCCACCCGCCCGTAGTAGGCTCCCATCTCTCCGCGCATCTCCAGGTTTTTAGCGGCCAGTACGGTACTTGAAAATCCGAGCGTGATGCTGATGATCACCGAAGCCTGCAGGTCGAAGCCAAAATAGAGGCAGACCGGAATAAAAATCGCCGATGTTGTTGCCAGGTGAACAAGCCCCACACCGAACACTTCCGTACGTATAATATTTTTAATTCGGATATGAAGCCCGACGGTGAATAGAAGGAATATTACCCCGAGATGAGCAATTTCATGCAGCGTATCACCGGCCTCGTATCCATAGACAGAAAGCCCCAAACCCGCGGCCAGGTATCCGACGAGCGGCGGGATATGCAAACGTGACACGAGCAACCCGAAAACAAAAGCAAAGCCTACCCAGATGATATCCATATGCAGAGAAATCAGTTAACAGGAGTTGAATGAAGAATCTACGAATTGTTTTCCATTTTGACACAGCCTCTTTTGAGACTGGTTGCTGCAGCTGAAAATAGGTATCTCGAACAGAAGCGCTGGGACGAACAGTTTATTCCGCAGTCCGGGCAGGCAGCTTATGGCTTCGGCTGGTTAAGAAAAAAAGGGGGGTGAAGTTTTTCTTCCACCCCCGAAATGACCACCCCGAAAGCCAAAGGAGGAAGTCAAAAACCGAATGGTTCATCTCCGGAAAATTTAATCGTCTGGCTTTAAGATGAATATTCCGTAATTAGTAGTTCCGCGAATCACCTGTAATAGTTGTTTTTTTGATGTAACGAATTCGTGAATGTAAAAACAGATCAAAAGATCATCAGATCAACGCTGATGAACAAACAAGATCATGGAAAACGCAAAATGTGACGTACTTCAGATGGGGGCTAATCGATGCAGATTCGTGGTGTGTGATATATGTTGTAATTATTTCACACTCCCATGGTCATCTAACTGGAGAAAAGGGTTGTAGGCTACTTCCCACAGATTTTCATCAGGGTCTGCAAAGTAGCCTGAGTATCCGCCCCAAAACACTTTTCCAGGTTGTTTCACGATGGTCACATTCTTTCGTTCAAGGGTTTGCATGATATCATCTACCTCATTTTCACTTCTGGCATTGTATGCCAGCGTAAATTTTTTAAACCCGTGCCCATCACTCGTTACACCGGCATCCTTTGCTAAATCATCAGCCGGAAACAATGACAGAATGAGTCCATTTAGTTTAAAGAAGGCAATATTGTCACTTTCCCAATCCATTCGTTGCCAACCCAGCAGTTTCTCATAAAACTGGATGGATTTATTCAAGTCACGTACACCTAATGTGATAAAGTTCAGTCTCTGTTCCATATTTTTGATCAAAGATTACCCTTTTTTTGAGTATGCCTGTGAATTAATACTAACCTCAGTTCGGTTTTTAAATCTGTAATCTGTCAAACACTATTTTTAATCTAAAGTGATTTCATTCCCCGACCCTCTGGGTCGGAAAAGATAAAAGTCCCCCTTCGAGAGGGGACACTCACCAAAAACCTCATATTTTTTTAAAAATTATGGATTTCAAGTTGATACCTCGTAGGCTCTGTCCGAGGTAATTTAATTGACCACAGGTTACGAACAGTCGGTATTCCCGCCTTTTTCCCATAACTCAATGGTTTTTTGAATAAACTCTTCAAGGCCTGTTTGCTCGATTTTAACGCTTTTTTTAATTCGAATACATCCTTTTCCTTTATCGAAACCCTTCAGGAATTTTTTCGCATTTTCAATCTTTTTGGTTGTGCCAACGTAAAGGCTCACGTAAGCGCGCTGGGCATTCAAATGGAAAATGGTTTTTCCGTTGTATTGATAACAAAGCATTTTATACTCAATACCCTCAGTCAAATCAGGTCCGTGTTTTTTTATCAGCTCGCGAACCTGTTGTAGTTTTTTTTTTCGCCAATCATCCTCAAGGGCTTCAAAGTACTCGCCGGGAGTTTTTACGTCATATTGCATGATATATCGAAATTATTATTCAGAGTCGCAATTGTCCAAAACGTTAAAAGAATTTGAAAGAGGGTAGAAAACCTGAATAGGATCGGTTGTTTTTTCGCAGATTATCGCTGCGTTTCACGCAGATGTGCGCAGATTATCTGCGAGAATCAGCGAATGTATCCGCGTAACCCTGCGATAAATAAGCAGGGGATATCTTTCTGACTTGTAAAATTTTCGATTCCGAATAAACAGAAGCGAAGATTTTTGAGGAACTCATAAATTTTTGGACAGTTCTGATTCAGAGTTTTACGCAAAACCGAAAATGGGTTATGTTATTTTTTAAAATCAACGACGACCTTTCCTGAATGTTTCCCCTCCCCGAAATATTGAATCAACTCAGGAATTCTATCAAACCTGTAGGGCCCATCAACAACCGGTTGTACTTGCCCTTTCTCCACAAGTTCTGTAATCTGGCCTAATCCTTTATTTGGTTGATGAATGAGTACGCTCAGCTTTTTTCCGGTAAAGAGTGATATGAGCCAACCGAACAGTGCGATTTCGAGCAGCCTGACCATCGACCCTCCAGCGGTGATGTAGGTGCCATTCGGTTTTAGGGTGCGTGCAACTGCAAATACGGATCTGAACGATTTTGTGTCAAGGATAAGGTCATAGGTTTCTCCGGTTTCGGTAAAGTCCGTTTGTTTATAATCCATCACGCGGTCATAGCCCAGTGATTTCATCAACCCGAGTTTTTCGCCACTATCAACACCGGTAACCGTTACATCGTACGACTTCAGGAGTTGAATACCCAGGGTGCCGACACCACCGCCGGCCCCATTAATCAGGATATGCTGCCCGGATGCCACCTTTCCCTTCTCCAAAAGTCCCTGGAGGGCAAGCAGTCCGGCATGTGGCAATGCGGCGGCTTCGTGATGACTAATCCCAGCAGGTTTTTTTGACAATTGTTGCTCTGGAACAGAAACGTATTCGGCAAAACCGCCAAACCCGCAATCCGACAGATCGCAGTAGACCTCATCGCCGGCGCTGAAGGAGCGCACATTGCCTCCCACCGCTTCGACCTTTCCGGAAATATCTACCCCCGGGATCCTGATAGTTGGCTTTATCAGGCCGAAAAAGAGGCGAATCACCAATGGTTTGCCCCTGACCAGTCCGCAGTCCCAGTCATTGATGGATGCGGCATAAATTTTTACCAGTACTTCATTCTCATCCGGAACCGGTTTTGCTGTGTTTCCAATCTCGAGAGAATTTGGCAATCCGTAGTTGTTTAGTAGTATCGTCTTCATGGGATGGTAGTTTCGCGATAGTTAAAACAAGATTAGTGCATCCACACTATTCCGATTATCCAGGTTGTATAGATAAAATGAATAAACCGGTTCTCTAATCAAAGTGTGAGCTTCATCTACCATCAAATTCATCTGCTCATGGAAGCCGGGATATGAGCGGGCACGGTGCTTTGGCTGTGATCGGGTACTCGGGCTTTAAAAATCACCAAACAAGTAGTCGATAGAATTGGTGGCGGGCTCCCATCCCACGGAAAAACCGACATCAAGCTGCAAATTGCCCAGCTTAAACCGCGTTCTGACTCCTGCGCCAAGCAAAGAGCGAGCATCGGAGATCGGCCTGTTCAGGTCCGCAACGGTTTGTGAGAATAACACCAGGTAGATGTTGGAGAGGTAGACAGGCAAGAGCAGCCCGCCGTCATCCGGGTAGATCAGGGGAATCGTGTATCTTGAATCGAAGATGCCGATGTTGGATGCGCCAGCAGCGGGGAGAGTCTCAAACAGGTTGGATATGACAGACTCGGTATTGAACACCGGGGCGGCAGTCTGTGTAAAACTCTGCAGTGATAGGCGGAGTGATTGGTTGAATTTTTGGAGCGGAGCTACATATCCAATAACGCCGGCCCTGAATCCTTTACGCTGGGAAAAGGTGCTTGAGGCTTCTCCCCCGGGGGTTCTGAGGGTCAACGGGGTAGAGTTGAGCCCGTAGCGCGTTTGCGTAAAAAACTGAAGGCCGCTGTTCGGCTGAACATCACGGACATGTTGCCGTAAGCGGTGGTTTAAAATGGTATTTAGCCCTGCCGTGTAGAGAATGCCCTCAAAATCGGAGAAGAGCCGGTTGGCATCCGAAAGATCTGTAAATCTTGTTTGAGAAACGCTGAACTCCGGTTCGACCAAGAAGGAAGAAAAGCGTGCGTTTTGCTCCAGTTTATACCGAAACGGAATGGAAAGCGTGCCGCCGCGCCGCTGCCGTATGGTTCGGAATATAACTGATTCACCTTCTTCGTTTGAAAGCCGGAAGCTGCTGGTAAACGGACTGTTAAAGGCGTTAAGTTCGAACCCGGGATAGCGGCCTGTATATCGATAGGTACCGTCGAACCAAAATGATTTAGCAAAGCGGCTGACCTCAAGCGAGTAGGCGTGCCGGCTCATCCTGTCGCCGCTTTCGAGCGAAAGGCCGATCCTGTCCGCATCATCAACAACACTCTCCACGGTGGGCAGCCAAATCCGTGGTTTTAGCCATGACAAGCCGGTACTATAGCGTGACTGCCGCCACTTTGTACGGTTCGCCTCCGCCTGGTCATACCGGTTCAGCATGGGGCGGTCCAGCGCTTGCCGCACGGATTGGGTGACTGCCCAATCGTTAGGATCAAGCGTACGCCCAAGAGTTTGATCCATTTCCAGCACTGCCGGCAGCTGTTCATCTTCTCTCTGTAAAATGTACGCTATTTGTTGCTGTTCTCCGCTATAGGTACCTTCAAAGGCACTATACCGGCTGTCGGTAAGCTGACGAACGTGTGAGGTCTCGGTATCGAACTCGAATATGTTCATTGAATGTTCAGTATCGGCCGTAAACAACAGCTTACGGCCGTCAGGCGACCACACAGGATCAAAGATTGATGCGCGTTCAAAAACGATATCGGGCTCCCGTTGAAACAGAGAATCCGGAACTTGACCCGGATCTTCAAACCAGATTGCCTGAACGCCATGCTTTTTCCCGAGAATGGCAATAGTTCCGGATGAACTATTGCCTGGTGATACAGATATCACGGTACTGTGCTCCGCCATTGGGTATTTCGTCAGGATCTCTCCCGATTCGGGATCAACTTGAACAAGCCGGCGGGTATGGCCATCTGTTTGTGCAGCATACAGTCTGCCGCCGGAAAAGGAGGGGGATGTGAGGCGGAGGTTCTGGGTAAGCCTCCGGTCTTCTGCCGTGGCAAGATTCAGGATATGCAGGTCAGCACGGAATTGATTGTCATAGATCGGGTCGGTATGATAGCGGGAGTAGATCAGCGATTCGTTTCCGGGTACAAGTGCATAGTGGTGATCTCCGACAATGCTCACCTCGTGTACAAGGCGGGATGAATTGGATTCGGAGTCGTGGAGGTAAAAGCCGGCCGGCCGGTTGCACGACCGTGCATAGAACAGCAGCTGCCCGGTGGGAAGGAAGAGCGGCCGGTTGGCCCGCCTGCAGCTGGCGCTGAAGGGAATGTTGCGGGAGCGTGCATCGGTATCGGCCGAAAGGTTGTCCGTTCGCTGTTGATGAACCTGCTGCTGTTCTCTCATGAATTGCCGGTAGAGCGTTCCGGGCCACCGTCCGGTGGTGGTTTTTAGTGCAAATCCAAATCCAAGAAACGGAATTTTATAGTGGCGTTTTATGGCTTTTCGCATGGCATTTTCGCCGTGAGTTTCACGAAGCCAGTGCACAAAAGCGTATCCGCCGATATAGTGGCGATTAAAGGGCGGCGTGAAAGTAGTGGAGTGGACCAGCTGCCCCATGGACCACGGGCTATCGGCGCCCATCATGGAATAGAGCTGGTTGTTGAAATGGGGGTAATTTCCACGTCCCGAACCCGGCATGGTGTTATGGCTTTCATGTTCAACGGCTATACCTTCCAGCAGCCCAGCCGGGGCGGCTCCGTGCAGTGATCGGCGAGCATCTGGCGCAAACAGGCCAATTGGACGCACAATCGATGGGGGGTTGACGCTGAAATGAAGTGCATGCACCAGCTCATGGGGAACAACCGTTTCGAGCCAGTCACCGGAGCGGGGACTGAGCGATTTTCCGGCAAAGGGAGCAATTTCAATTTCAGAACGGAAATTAAAGGGGGATACAAAACCATTGGAGCGGTCATTTTCAGGATTCAGAATGACGGGAAAATCCTGAAGCCGGCCTCCGACCAGATCTTGTATATCGGCATATTCAAGCTCGAGTATGGACAATGTTCGCTCCGCCTCCGTTTGATAGCGTTTTGGATAGATGACCCTGAACCGTTCGGTACGGAGTTGGTGCCACTGCTGCCCTGGCGAGCGGTACTGGGTACCATAAAATTGTGCGTGCAAATCGGCAGCAAAAAAGAGAGCAAGAAAACTAACGAGCAGAGATATCTTCATTGTAATGCTTTGGGGTATCATGCGATCATCATCCAGTATACGTAAAAAATGGCAAAACCAGACAAAAACAGAAGCCCGGAGAGCGCCAGGACCTTCAGCCAGCGTTGGGGAATATACTGCTGCTGCAGGCTGGTGTGAAAAATAAGCCGGTAGTTGATACATGCCAGAACCGGCGCCGTCAAAAAAGAGAGTGTTGTTGCGAGGTCGATCATCAGTCGGAATTGATCTCCCATCAAAATTAAAAAGCCCAGGGAACAGGCCGTGATCCCAACAAGCAGCACCCGGTACTGTGTATGTCCGGGCGGTTTGCTTAAGGGTAACGTCGACGAACGGAATTGATTGATAATTTCAGAGCAGACACGCGGGTATGTATCGGTGACGGTAAATGTGGTGCTAAACATGGTAGAGAATGCACAGATCGAAATCAGCAGATAGGCCCATTCCCCCAGCGTTACCGTATAGAGGCTGATGAGTTGTTGAGAGAATGCCCCGGCGCTTGTGGCAAACGACTGACCCGAACCGAACATCACCTGGGCGCCAAGCACCAGGAAACCAACGGCAAACAGGGCAGCACCGATATATCCAACATTAAAATCAATAAGCGACTCCCTGAGCTTCGGGGTGTATTTCGTCTGCCTGGCGCGCTCAAGTGTCCAGATGGAGTGCCAAACCGAGGCATCAATTGGGATCGGCATCCATCCCATCAGCGCGATAAGAAACGCCACACCCGAGGTGGACCAGATCTCAGGAGCAAGTGCAGTTGTCACTTCTTGAGGCCGGTCTGTGGCGATGGCCGCGGTAATGGCAACGATTGTAGAGATAGCCAATACAACCATGAAAACCTTGATCACACTGTCCAGGACAGGGTAGCTGTTTTTGAAAAGCAGAAGCAGGCACAAACCCAGAATGATGGCACTCCAGGAGCCGGGAGATAAGGAGATCCCGGTTAATTCCGCAGCAAGACTTGCCGTTACAACAGTGACCGCCGCCTGGATTGCGAACATGGTGCCCACCGTAAAAATGATAAATATCCAGAGTGCCCACCGACCCATCCGGGCATATCCCTCAATCATATGATTGCCGGTGGCAATGGCATAGCGCGGGCCAAATTCGAGGAAGGGATATTTGAAAAGATTGGCCAGAAGCACAGCCCACACCAGGGCATACCCAAACTCCGCACCGGCCCGGGTAGACTGAACAAGGTGAGAAACGCCAATTGCCGCCGCAGCCATTAATAAGCCCGGACCGATACTTTTTTTTAAATTGCTACTCATTATTTTGAAACATATCCTGATTCGTACAATTGGAACCATTATAACAAAGATTTTTTTGTAGTAATAACCGATTTTAGATAACCATAACGCCAAGACACACATGAGGTAAAGAATGGTAAGCGAGAAAACAGTTGATGAAATTCTTAAAATGAGCGGAAACTCTCTCATTACAATCACGATGCCGACTCATAAAAAAGGAGAAGAAGTGAAACAGGACCCGATCCGGTTTAAAAATCTCCTGGCTAAAATTGAAGAGGAGCTGAAAGAGGAAAATATAAAGCAGGCCGATTGCGAGGTTCTGCTGAAGCCTGCTGCAGACCTTCTTGAAAACCCGCGCTTCTGGAGCCATCAAAACCACGGACTGGTGGTATATCTCGCTGATGATCATTTTAGTTATTATAAACTGCCATACAGTATTGAAGAAAAAACATATGTGGGGGCTCAATTTTTGATCACCCCAATTCTACCCATGGTAAGTATGGACGGCACGTTTAACGTACTGGCTCTGAGCCGGGGAAGGGCACGCTTGCTGGAGTGCACACGCAACGATGCTAAAAACATAACCCCGGAGAATGCCCCGGCCAGTGTGGATGAATATCTGGAGGTGACTCCTGAAAAGGAGCTTCAGTTCCACACTGGTGCGGACGGGCAAGACGCCATGTTTTTTGGTCACGGTTCGGGAGATGAAGATCGAAAGATCGTTATTGAACAGTACTTCCGCGAGCTGGAGAAAGAAATAACCCAGGAAGTGAAAAAACAGAACGATCCGCTGGTTCTGATTGGCCTGGATGAGAACCTTGCGTTTTATAAAACCATCAACCGGTATGGTCGTACCCTGGAGAACACAGTTAAGGCGAACCCGGATGAAATGAAAGATGAAGAACTGAAAGAACACGGCTGGAGTGTTATCCGGGAGTATTTTCTGAAAGAGATGTATCAGTCGCTGGATCAGTTCTCAGAACATGGAAACGATAAAGTATCGAATAACCTTTCTGAAGTTATTCAATCTGCCGTGATGGGTCGCGCAAAAACTATTTTCATAACCCGGAACGAGGACCGGTGGGGCCGGTATGATGAGGAAAATCATGAGGTTCATCTGACAGGTTCTCCCTCTGGTGAAGATGTGGATTTGTTGAACTGGCTCGCTGTTAAAGGCCGGGAGACCGGTAGCAATATCTATATGCTGCCACGCGAGGAAATGCCGATGAAATCAACCGTTGCGGCTGAATTCAGGTTTTGATCTGTATAAAAAAAGGGGGATAGAAATATACCCTTATTTTTTAATGAAATATCAGCTTAAATTCAAAAAAAATGTAATCTTTAATTGTTTCAGTATTAGCATTTGAAATTTATATATATATATTTGAAGAGTAACTAAAACTACAATTAAAGGTTAATTTATCATGAACAATATTAAGTTACTTTTCATAACACAATAATTATTTTGTTTACTACAGGATCCGTAAACATAGATCCTAATTATCAGTCTGATAGCAAACCATTTGAAATCAATCAGACAATAGCTCAGGATCCTGAAGAAGATTTTTGTGAAGGTTCATGCGTTTCCGCCGAATCATGGCAGTACTGTGTAGCGTATTCTGAAATAAGATGGGGGAATAGAAACAGAACAGCGCAAGAAGCAGAAGAGTGTGAAGAAAATGATGGATGCACAGGAACTGAAATATGCGATGCTTAATGTAAATATTATAAATATCTTACATCTTATTATAAAATGGCTCAATAAATTTAATTGAGTCATTTTTAATTATAGTATCAAGTTTTTTATGAAAAAATACTTCCTCTTTTTTTTCTTTGTAGTCTTAATATCTTGTACAAACCAAGACAAGAGCTTATTTGAATCAAATGACTTCCCCAAGATTGATTCAAAAGTAATTATTGATAATGATTTAAAAACCCCTTTTAAATCGTTGATTGAGAACAATACTCTCTACATCACTGACAGGTCTAATCGTCCATCTATTGTGTTGTATGATATTTCTGATGTCAATGACACTGAATTTATAAACGGATTGGGAAGAGAAGGCAGGGGTGGCGGTGAATTTTTGGCTCCTGACTTCCTCCTAAAAAATCCGACCGGTGAAAGCGTCTACGTATTTGATGCAGGCGGAAGAAAATTGGTTCACATCGATGAAAACAATGAAATACAAACGGAGGATCTCTCTTTCAGATTAAATGGAATGCCAACTAATTTACACGCCGTGGATTCCACGATTTTTATTGCAACGGGGATCATACCTGAATCAAGATTTAGTATTGTAGAAATTGTTGGTACAGATATAGTTCAGTCTGAAACTATTGGTGATTATATTTCTTTGGGAGAGAATTTTAGTGGGTTTCACGAAGCGAATGCATGGCGTTCTCAATCAACTTACCAAAACAGTGAAAATAAGATAGCCCTCTTTTCATCTTACGCTAAAAGAGCAGATCTCCTACATACGAATGGAGAACTTCTCGAGACAGTGAAAGATAAAAATCACGACAGACCTAAAGTAAGTATTACAGATTCTGAGTTCGTTTTTGAAGATGATGCAGTCATTGGATATGTAAGTGTGACATCGGATGAGGATTTTATTTATGCGCTTTATTCAGGGCAAAACTATGGAAACGAAGGAGCAGGCAATGGTCAATACCTCCATGTATTTGATTGGGACCTGAATTTTATTTCCGGTTTTCATCTTGATCACTTTAGCCTCAACATTACAGTTGATGAGAATATGGGCATATATTCGACTCAGCAAAATCCCGATGTAGCGATTCGTTTCTTTGATTTGTCGAATAAAATTTGAAAAAAAACGCAGTCTCGAATTGAATCAACACTGCGTCTTTAGTTTAAAGTGAGTTTGATTAATAAATCAGTTTATTGACAGTCCCCCTTATCCCAAAGGCATCACCATGTGGGAAGGGGGACACTCTTTGTTAAATACATCAGCCAATCATCCAATCAATTAATCAACCAAATCATACTCATCAAGAAGTAGGTGCTCAGCCCCAGGTAGATCGTCACACCGGTGATGTCGGTGATGGTTGTGAGTGCAGGGCTGGTCATCATGGCCGGGTCGCCGCCCCAGCGCTTGATCAGGAACGGCAGCGTGCCGCCCACAATTCCGGCAACTGTCGCAACTTCTGTTTGAATACTGGCATCATGAAACACTGAATCTGACTTCATTTTTATATTGATGAATGCGATTGCTTATCTGATCTCAACCAGTGGGGCTGAGAGACGCGATATATATCCAGGAGGAGTAAAAGTTTGCAAATAATAGACGCATTATGTTCAAAGAGAAACGACCAGAGTGTGTGCAATCGTTGTTTGGTTGGTATGAGCGTGGCATGAGCAGGATTGTGGATCGGATTCTAATATATTGCTTTTTACCCATCTGACGTTATCTTAAATGTCCATTTACAGAACTTATTAAGTCAATAACTCAATTTTCATGAAACAGCTACCGTATCTTTTTTCAATCCTAATATCCTTGTCTCTATTCTTTAATTCCGCACCAATGAAAGGGCAAACTATAGCCAGCGGAGAAATTGAACCCCTGCAGGGCTTTGCCCGGGCAGTTGATATTTCAGGAAAAACCATCTTCGTCGGGGAGCCGGCCAATCACCATCAGCCCGGACTGGTCTACATTTATTCGAAATCCGGAGATAGCTGGCAAGAAAGTGATCGCCTGAAAGCTTCAGACGGAGATGTTGGAGACAGGTTTGGTTCCGGAATATCTGCCCACGGTAACATGGCTGCTGTAGGGGCTCCGGGTGCAAATGATGGAACCGGTGCTGTCTACATTTTCGAGCAGTCGGATGGGGCATGGAGCGAGAGGTCCCGACTTGAGTTGAGCGAGGAGGATGCTGGGTTTGGCCGCAGTGTGCTACTGCACGACTCCTATGCATTTGTTGGAGCTCCGGGATATGCTGATGGCAATGGGGCAATTATCGTCTATCAGGCGACAGATGAACGCTGGCGCGAAGTTCAAACCATTCCGCATCCCGATTCCACAGGAACAAGATTTGGGACCAGTATGGCCGTAGATGGTGAGAATCTGATTGTCGGGGCTCCAAGCCGGCAGGGCGGCAGCGCGTTTGTATTCCGGAATGATGGCTCTGGTTGGGGGCTCTCTGCCACGCTGGAAAGTCGCCAGGCGGATGAGCGCAGCTTTTTTGGGGCTACCGTAAACGCACATGACGGCCAGGTGTTTGTGGGAGCTCCACGCCATAATGCCGGATCAGGTGCAGTTTTTGTCTACAGCCGGAATGAGGAGTCTGGTAAATGGACTGAAAGCGATCGCTTACGAGCTTTTGATGGGCAACGCCGGTATATGTTTGGTACGGCTATCGCCTTTTCTCCGGATGCAGTCTGGATTGGATCTCCAAATGCTGATAGTGGTAAAGGGGGGATTTACCAGTTTGTCAGTGATGAGTACGGAGAGTGGATCAGCGTTTCAAAGTTGAGATCTGACCAGGGGGATGGCGACCAGTTTGCCGGCACACTGGCCGTAGAAGGCACCACGGCCGTTGTGGGATTACCCGGAGCAGATTTTGGCGCTGGCTCTGCCGCCATCATGGAGAAACAGGATTCAGGAGTGTGGTCCACACAGCAGATTATGGTAGGTGAAGGGGATGAGGTTCTCCAGCCAATCACAGGAAACAAGGTGCAGTGCAGCGACGGTATGGCAGATGTTTATCTATGCGATAATGTGGACCTCGTTTCATTTTTGCCTGTACGTGAAATTGGCGGTGACCGGGGAGTCCGGCTCAATGATATGTGGGGCTGGACCGACAATGAGACCGGAAAAAATTACGCGATTGTTGGGCGAAACAACGGAACATCTTTCGTAGATGTCACCGATCCGCTGAACCCGGTGTATATTGGTGATCTGCCTCTGACGAAATCGGCACAGCCCAGTGCCTGGAGAGATATGAAGGTCTACAAGGACCATGTCTACATTGTGGCAGATAACGCACGGGAGCACGGAATGCAGGTGCTTGATCTGACCCAGCTGCGCGAGTTCGATGGCGAACCAATCACATTTGAGGAGACAACGATATACCGCAACGTCAACAGTGTCCACAACATCGTGATCAACGAAGATACCGGTTATGCTTTTGCTGTTGGAAGCAGCGGCGGCGGTGAAACGTGTGGCGGAGGGCTCCACATGATCAACATCCAGGATCCGGCCAACCCGGAATTTGCGGGCTGTTTTGCAGATCCCAGCACCGGCCGGTCGGGAACCGGCTACTCGCATGATGCACAGTGCGTAATCTATGAAGGCCCTGATGAAGAGTACCAGGGACGAGAAATTTGCATCGGCTCCAATGAAACAGCAATCAGCATTGCGGATGTAACAGACAAAGATGCTCCAGTGGCTCTGTCAACGGCTTCGTACCCGGATCACGCCTATGTTCACCAGGGATGGCTCACAGAGGATCAGCGCTATTTTTTCCAAAATGATGAGCTGGATGAGCTGACCGGCAACGTAGACCAAACCCGTACCATTATCTGGGATGTACGTGATTTGGATGATCCTCAATTTGTGGATGAATTTTTCTTAGATAACCCCGCATCAGACCATAACTTATATATTCTGGGAGATACCATGTATCAATCGAACTACGTCAGCGGTCTTCAGGTTATCGACATCTCAAACCCCGAAGAACCAAAACATGTAGGAAATTTTGATACACACCCGTTTGTTGAAGACGAAGCCGGTTTCTCCGGAACATGGAGCAATTTCCCGTTTTTTGATGACATCGTGCTGATGACGAGCTCCAATGAAGGCCTGTTTATTCTGGATGCCAACCGCGAATAATCTGATCAAAAAATGAAAACTGAACGTGGCAGCGTTAGGTTATCTCAACGGGGGATGAATCTAATGCTGCTGCTTTATGTCCATCAATGAGATAAGATCATGCTCAACCGTTTAGCATATTTTCTGCAAGTAACGGCTGCTTTTGTCGCTTCTATTCTCCTGGTTACCGCTGCTTCTGCCCAGTCACCGGAACAGCCGCAGTATATTTATGTCTGCAACCAGGGTTCGGCAAGTGTTACTGTAATTGATGCTTCCACAAATGAAGTTTCAGCAACTGTGGACCTGCAAGAGCTTGGGTTTTCAGCTAATGCCAAACCACATCACGCAGTGGCGGAAGCGGAT
Organism: Bacteroidota bacterium; assembly: GCA_009909035.1. Classification (GTDB taxonomy): domain Bacteria; phylum Bacteroidota; class Rhodothermia; order Balneolales; family Balneolaceae; genus SW132. The sequence continues at coordinate 5,191 of JAAAOB010000104.1, read as the reverse complement.
GGCTCCTACTGGTACGTGACCCTGATCGGGGAGAACCGGGTGCTGAAATTTAACCGCCAGAACGAGCTGGTAGATGAAGCAGAACTGGAAGTGCCCGGATTGTTGGCCATGCACCCGACCCAAAACCTGCTGTATGTGGGTCGATCGATGAGTGCCGTTAATCCGCCACAAAGTTTTGGCATAGTAGAACGATCGGGCATGGATGTGCTGAATGAGGTTGACCTGTTTTTCAGCCGTCCCCACGCCCTCACGACAACCCCGAATGGACGCTGGACGTTTGTTGGAAGCCTCTCCGAAAATCAAATATTGTCACTCAATGTGGACAGTGATGAATCAAATCTGATCACAGTTCATGGCAATACGCACACCTTTGTAAATTTTGCCGTATCGCCCGATGGACAAACAATGGTGGCCACCGGCCAGGTTTCCGGCCAGCTTCTCTTTTTTGATCTGACCGACCCGCTATCTCCCGAATTGGTGGGAAGTATATCTGTTGGGGCCCAGCCCTGGCATCCCGTATTTTCGCCGGATGGAAAGTACATATACTTCGGGAATAAAGAGGATCACTCCGTTTCTGTGATAGATGTGGAGAGCCGAACGGTGGAGGCGACCATAAAAGGGGATGGATTGGCACAGCCTCACGGAGCCGTACTTTCGACCGATGGCAAATATCTTTATGTATCCGGCAACAATCTGGACGGAAGCTATAACCCTGAGGGTGTGGAAAATAAAAAGACGCTGCCGGGGACGGTCACCATCATTAACACGAAAACACGGGAGATTGAAAAGATCATTACAGTAGGACGGTACGCTTCTGGTATCGGCACGAATGCCCGGTAAAAATAAGACAGTAAAAAATCAGAGATTCAATGCCCCGAATGTTCAAATATCTCCCCGTATTATTCCTGCTGATGGTATCTGGATGTGCAGTTTTTCAGCCAGCCAATACGGATAAAAGTGATTCTGCTGAAAGATATTGGCAAGAGATGGACCCGTTCCCGGTTTTTGATGATCAAGGCGAAAAAATTGCATTTCCTTTTTTGGGTGGTTTTAACGCCCCGCGCCCGCAATTCGTTGATATTGACGGTGATGGTGATACGGATCTGTTTGTACAGGAAAATACCGATGATCTAAAGTTTTTCGAGTATACAGGTGAGGAGCGTGGATTCCCGCTTGCATGGAAATCAAATAAATTCCAAAACCTGGATATCGGTGAGTGGTACCGATTTGTGGATTTAGATCAAGACGGTGATTTTGACCTGCTGACGGAGCAGCCCTACAGCTACATCCGGTATTACAAGAACAAGGGAACACCGAAGAGGCCCAATTTTGACCTAGCGGCCGATTCACTGAGGGATGTGAACGGCACGCCCATATTTTCCGATCGGCAGAATATCCCAAACGTAGTGGATATTGATAACAACGGGAAACTGGACCTGTTTATCGGCAGACTGGACGGTACGTTAACCCGCTATGAGTCTGTTGGCCGCGATGAAAACGAAATTCCCCGGTTCAAGCTGGTAACCGAGCGCTTCGAGGATATCGAGATCGTAAAACAATTTGGATCGCTGCATGGTGCAAATACCATGGCATTTATGGATATCGACGGCGACGGGGATCAGGATATTTTTTGGGGTGACTTTTTTGAACCAAGTCTGCTTCTTCTTCGAAATGAGGGTACACCTGAGGAGCCCGACTTTAAAGGTGAACCGCGCACGTTTCCGCAAAATGATCCCGTTCAAACCAGCGGGTACAACGCCCCTGAATTGACAGACTGGGCCGGTGATGGTGATGCAGATCTTTTCCTGGGAGTGCTGGGCGGGGCGTATAACGCCAATCGAACACTGGGTGAAAATTTCTATTTTTACGAGCAGCAGCCCGGCGGTGAGTTCACGCTTCAAACCAAAACGTTTTTGAATAGCATCGATGTTGGCAATGAAAGCATCGTTACGGCCGGAGATCTTACTGGCAATGGACTGACGGATCTTTTGGTGGCTAACAAAATTGATCCGGGCGATCGAAACTCCTCAATCGTATATATATTTGAGAACAGGGGCACGAAAAACAGCCCGGAATACCATCAAAACGGTTCGCTGGACCTGCCGGACGATTACCACTACGCTCCCGCAATGGCCGACCTGAATGGAGATGGGCTGCAGGATCTTATGTTGGGAAAGTGGCGCGGGGAGTTGTCGTATTATCAACAGATGGACGATGGATTTGAGCTGATCGATGACACCCTGCTGGAGCTTCCGCGCGGCAGTAATGCCACACCAGAACTGGCCGACCTGGATGGAGATGGCGACATGGATCTGCTGGTGGGACAGTCGGGCGGCGGAGTGGCCTATTTTCGGAACGAAGGAGATGCCGGCCGGCCCGATTTTCAGCTTGTGGAAAATGCATTTCCCTCAGTTGAAACCCAACATCGAAGCGTGCCGGCACTGCATGATGCGGATGGCGATGGCGATCTTGACCTTTTCTTAGGCTCCAAAGTAGAAGGGATTTTGTTCTACAGGAATATTGGTGATCCACAAAACCCGGCTTTTAAAAAAGAAGCATCTCCTTTTTCGTTTCGGGTCACACAGTTTTCATCGCCGCATTTTGTGGATGTAGACGGAGACGGCAGCGTTGAGTTTCTGTCAGGAAATAAAGAAGGTGGCGTGATTTTTTATAGCCGGTAGCCATTTCGTTCGCTTGCCTCACCGGTTTGTGGAAAAGAATTCTACGGTTCGACTTGTCGATCTCCAGGAGTTGATCCACAACGGATCATTCCCTATTGTCCTCTGATGGGGGACACTTCAAGAATTGAATGACCGGCAGGTATAGTTGTGTTAAAACCTGCCCGGAATTCAAAAGTCGTGTGGCTTCAAATTAATTCTCAAGCCTCAACAAGACGACCGCAATCGTTATGGCCTCGTTAATAAACCGGCAGGCTATTATCGATTTTTTTCGCCCATTCATTTACACCGCCTTTTAGATTCGAAACATGGTTAAATCCATTGTTTTGCAGCAGCTCACATGCTTTTGCACTGCGCCCTCCTGACCGGCACATAACAACGATTTCTGCATTCTTGTCGAGCTCATTCAGGCGGCCGGGCAGGTCATCAAGCGGTATTAGCGTGCTATCTGCAATTTTCGATATATGAACTTCGTGCGGCTCCCGCACATCCAAAAGGGTAAACGTGTCACCGGTTTCCTTTTTCTTCTTCAGTTCTTCAACGTTGGTTTCTTTCATAGGTCTGTAAAAATGTTGTTACTGTTTGTCTGCGAATCTTTCGATATACAGTTGGTGTTTTGTCATTGATAAATTGATAAAACTCCTGAAGTCATCGGAGGAGGTTTTTTGAAAAATCGAGTGATTATAACCTAAAATATCATTCACAGTTGACTCATCCGGTGACTTGAATGAAGCGCCGGTCGTCCGTCACTCGCTGTCCTGGTAGCGGTCGAGCTTAAACTGCCGCCCGAGGTAAAGCTCCTTCACCTCTTCATCCTCGGCAAGGGATTCGGCGGTGCCTTCACGTAAAATCTTTCCTTCAAACATCAGGTAGGCGCGGTCGGTAATCGCCAGGGTTTCATGAACGTTATGATCGGTGATAAAAATACCGATATTCCGCTTGCCAAGGTCCGATACGATCTCCTGGATATCCTCCACGGCAATCGGGTCTACGCCGGCAAACGGCTCATCCAGCAGAATAAATTTCGGATCGGTGATGAGCGCACGAGCAATTTCAGTTCGCCTGCGTTCGCCGCCCGACAGGCTGATGCCCTTATTGTTTACTACTTTTTCCAGGCCGAACTCCTCAATCAGCTGATCTGCTTTTTCTTTGATCTCTTTTTTGGGTACCGAATGAAACTCAAGAATGGATTCCAGGTTTTCGCGTACGGTCAGGTTGCGAAAAACGCTCGCCTCCTGCGAGAGGTAGCCGATGCCCATGCGTGCTCTTCTGAACATCGGTTTTTTGGTCAGCTTCTTATCATTCAGATAGACGTTCCCCTTGTTTGGGCGAATCACACCCGTAAACATGTAGAAGGTCGTCGTTTTTCCTGCCCCGTTTGGACCCAGAAGCCCCACAATTTCACCCTGCTTTACGTTGATGGAGACGTGATCTACCACCACCCGGCCGCGATAGCTTTTCACCAGGTTTTTGCTATGTAAATTTAGCATAGAGCCAGAATGGGTGATGGTTATAGTGGATACGTACCGATCGATTCAATGCAGGCGGTGGCCAACTTAATTCCTTCCTCTACATCCGTTTTCGAAACGGTCTCCACCGTGCTGTGGATGTAGCGGGTGGGCGTTGAGATGCACGAAACATGACTGCCGATGCCCACCAGGTACTGCATGCCCGAAGTGTCGGTTCCGCCGGCTGTAAGAACTTCGCGCTGGTGGGTAATATTTTCTTTTTCCGCAATTTTTTCCAGGTGTTCCACGAGCGATGGCGTGCAGATGACACTCTTATCCATCACTTTAATTGCCGTTCCTTTGCCAAGTTTCGTACACGCCTCATGATCGCCTGATCCGGGAAGATCGTTGGCAATGGTGGTATCGAGCGCGATACCGATCTCCGGCTGAATACGCTGCGCCGCCACTCGTGCCCCGCGTATCCCCACCTCTTCTTGTACCGTACATACGGCGTAAAGGTCGGCATTTGTGGATTTGGCCCGTTTCAGTGCTTCGATGAGTATAAAAACGGAGATGCGGTTATCTAGGGACTTGCCGGTTAGGCAGTGGCCCAGCTCCATCAGCTCGCCCATTCGGGTAACAGTTGAGCCGTCCTTCACTATTTTTTTCACATCATCAGCCGGCAGACCGGTATCAATAAAGAGGTTTTTCAGCTTCGTCTTCGATTTTTTCTGCTCATCCGTTTGTGTATGAATCGGTTTGCTGCCAATGACGCCCGGTATCGTTTTTGTGCCGTGAATCCACAACCGCTGGTTGACCAGGGTTTCGGGATCAAAACCGCCCAGTGTTGAAAAACGGATAAAGCCGTTGTCATCCACGTTGGTGGTGATGAGTGAGATCTCATCCATATGAGCGGCCATCATCACGGTTGGGCCGTCTCCTTTTTTCCGGGCAATCAGGTTGCCGATGCGGTCTGTGAACAGTTCATCCACGTGTGGTTTTATCTGCTCTTCAATGGATGCACGCACCGGAGATTCGTGGCCCGGAGCGCCGGGTGTTTCCACA
>JAAAOB010000161.1 GCA_009909035.1 Bacteroidota bacterium | reverse complement strand
ACAACTCAACCGGACATCGCCTTGCTTTTTTAAAATTCTGTGATAGCTTTAGGAATTGGACATTTATCAACAATCTGAAATGGTGCCGGTAATTTACAGGACCGATACTTTTCAATCTAAGATTATGAACCAAATTGAATTTAAAGGAATACCGACGTTCAGAATTCTTGATTATGATCAAGCTGTGGAGTTCTATATTGACTTCCTTGGGTTTACTATCGATTGGGAACATCGGTTCGCTCCCTCGGAGCCTGTGTATATGCAGATTTCGAGAGACGAGTTGGTTTTGCATCTTTCCGAAAACAAGAGATTCCGAACGGGATCCATAACATTTGTCGACACGACAGGGATTGAGCCATTTCATGAAGAACTAAAAGGAAAAGATAAACCCGGGTCTGTTCCCGATGTTTCAAAAACGGATTGGCATACGTTACAACTGGAAATTGAAGATCCGTTTGGGAATTTGCTGAGGTTCAATGAATCACTAACAGAATAAAATTTACGATTAAGTGAAAGATATCTATATGCTCGTAGCACCTTAACAGACCAGGCTTGCAATGTCCACAGCTCTTCCACTGCTACACGATTCAGCTCACCAATTGTATATCCGAAGTGCCGGGATTATTGTCTTAAATTTCCCACTTATCTATATTTGCCACACCTAAATTACAACCCTGTTTCAACCCGCTTTTTCCCCTACCCTAAATCACAAGGATTAATGAAAAAACTCTTCCTGTTTTCTTTCTTATGTTTAGCTGCTTGCAATTCGTCGACTGAACTAAAAGAGGGACGGTGGACAGGTCATCTCACACCCATGAATCACCCCGAGTTATCCATTCCTGTCAATTTTGATGGTACACATACGGAACGTGGCCTGAAGGTTACAATAATCGGATCGAATGGGGTTCCTGCGGTAACCCGGAATCCACATCTTAAAGATGACACGCTCTTTTTTGTGTTCGACGAGCCTGAAGAACAAGTACGTTTGGAGTGTGCTCTTGCACGAACTGACACCATGGGGTTTTCCGGAAAATGTACCGATTCATCTGGCAAATGGGCCATGTTTACAATGATACCTCCAGTGTAAACCGGCGCCATAACCTGCCCCCGCCCGTTGCAAGTGTTCAGCAAAGCGTCACTTGTGCCCTTCCCTCACCCACGCTTACTTGTGCCAGGTGGTCCGTATCGGGAGCATAAAGGGCCAAGGTTATTAAAAATTGACAAGCATTGTACAATCAGACTGTCCAAAAAGAGCGTGCTATTGCAGAAAAGTTAATCATTTCGTCATCCCCATCTGACGCCGGATATTTTGGATGCTCCACGGCGAAATACCGTAAAAAAAGTATCGGGGTTTGCAGATAAGATTGCTGACACCTCTATTCGGTTTTCCAAGGGAATATATAGCTCATTATTTATTCATTCGTTTGGTCTGATACATACCAAAAATTGCTCTACACTCATCCATTTTTATAATACTATCACCATTTCTGCAATCATCATCAGGTTCATGATGGGTAACAATCAGGTAACGTACCAATAACATATCCGCAACTCTCCGGTAAACATATGATAATATATATTGACCATTCTCATAGATAATCAAAATTTCATTCAAAAATATATACATCATGAAAACAATTACTATTCGAATGCTCCTTATTGGAGTATTTTTATTTTCAGGAACAGCGGTTTACGCGCAACAATTTGGTGCTGATCCTGAACTCTCTATTCGCCTGATCGGTGAATATCATACCGGAATTTTTGATGAGGGTGGAGCCGAGATCGCAGCTTTTGACGCTACTACAAGCCGGCTCTTTGTAACCAATGCAGAAGAGAATTCGGTCGATATCATTGATATTAGCAACCCTGCACAGCCATTGAAAGTATCCTCGATAAATCTTTCGGTTTTTGGTGACGGTGTAAATAGTGTCGCTGTCAGAGATGGTATTGTGGCCGTGGCCGTTCAGTCTGACCCGGTTACAGACCCCGGCCGGGTGGTCTTTTTTGACACCGATGGGTTAACCACCGGCATGGTTACTGTCGGAGCCTTACCCGATATGCTCACATTCACACCCGATGGTACCGCCATAGTAGTCGCCAATGAAGGCGAACCGAACGAAGAGTATACGGTTGACCCTGAAGGCTCAATAAGTATCATAGATCTCTCCGGCGGTGTTGGATCAGCTTCTGTAGAGACGGCCGGTTTCACAGCATTTGACGCAGACAAGGAAGCTCTTATTGCCGAAGGCGTTCGGATTTTTGGACCCGGAGCGTCTGTATCGCAGGATCTGGAGCCCGAATTCATTACGATTTCCACTGATGGTGCCACAGCGTTTGCCACCCTCCAGGAAAATAATGCCCTGGCAATTGTCGATATCGCCTCTGCCACGGTTACCGACATCGTACCTTTTGGGTTAAAAGATCACTCCCTGGCGGGAAATGAGCTTGACGCCAGTAATCGGGACGACAGCATAACGATTACAAACTGGCCGGTCTTTGGCATGTACCAGCCTGACGCCATCGCCTCTTTCTCTCCAGATGGAACAACCACCTACCTGATTACCGCCAACGAGGGAGATGCCCGTGATTACGACGGCTTTAGCGAAGAGACCAGGGTTGAAGACCTGGCGCTGGATGCCTCTGTTTTCACCGATGGCACCCTTCAAAATGAAGAAAACCTGGGGCGCCTTAAAACCACAACCGCCCTGGCAGACACCAATGCTTCCGGTGAATATCAAACCCTCTTCTCTTATGGAGGGCGTTCCTTTTCGATCTGGCAGTCCGACGGCACGCAGGTGTATGACAGCGGGAGTGATCTTGAAACCAGGCTTGCCGATTTTCTGCCGGATAATTTCAACTCAACAAATTCAGAGAATGATTCTTTTGACAACCGAAGTGACGATAAAGGCCCTGAACCTGAAGCCGTAACCGTTGCTCAATACGCCGGAAAATTCTATGCCTTCATCGGTCTTGAGCGTGTCGGCGGCGTTGCGGTTTATGACGTAACCACACCTGCGGCCCCTGAGTTTATCACCTACGTTAACTCACGAAACTTCGATGTTCCCTTCGATGAAGATCTCAACAATACACCTGATATTTTAAAACAGGTAACCGAGTCTGGCCCGGAAAGTATCGTCTTTGTTGAGGCATCAGAAAGCCCGTCAGGCGCACCCCTTATGGTGGTAAGCAATGAAGTTACCGGTTCTGTTACGGTGTACCAGGTCACCTCCCCCATTGCCGAAGCCCGGGCTCTAAACGGGGTTGATGTGAGTGTGGAGGGTATTGTTACACGTGTTAACAACGAGCTCGATCCAAGTGCGAACCAAATTGCACGGATTCAGGACCAGACGGGGGCACTTGCCGCATTCGACCAAGACGGAACCGATTTTGCCGTAGCGATCAACGAGGGCGAGATTGCCGATGGGGATCAAATTGTCATAACCGGGGAAGCCGATTCGTTTAACGGCCTGTTTGAGCTGACAAATATCAGCGCTGTGTCAGTTACAGCCCGCAACCTGGTTCTTCCTGACCCTGACGTGGTAACTCTGCAGGATATCACCGGTAATCTGGATCAATTTGAAAGCAGGCTTCTTCTGATTGAAGATATCACGATAGACGCTGCCGGTGATACGGAGTTTCAAAGCGGCAAAAATTACGATTTAACCGATCCTTCTGATCCCACAGGCGCTGTTAAGCTTAGCACTTTTCCCGGCGAGACAGCCATCATTGGTGACCCGATTCCCACCGGTCCATTCACGTTTATCGGGGTGCTTAGTGAGTTCAACGGAACACCACAGCTTGTCGCTGTAAATCCGACCGATATTCAAGCCTCTTTCCGTCTGGCCCTTCTGCATAACAATGACGGGGAATCGCAGCTTGTAAACCTTGGCGGTGATAACACCGACTTTGGTGGTGTTGCCCGTTTTGCCACGTTGTTAAACAATACCCGCTCTGAAAATCAAGTAGCCGGAAGAGGGACACTTCTGCTCTCATCAGGTGATAACTTCCTTGCGGGCCCTGAATTTACCGTTGGTCAGAACGACGGAATTTTATACGATGCCCTGGCCATCGACGCACTGGAATATGACGCCATCTCTCTCGGGAATCACGATTTCGATTTTGGTCCCGGTTTTACAGCAGAGTTCATTTCTGATATAAGTGAATCGGCCCCTCCCTTCCTGAGCGCCAATGTAGACTTCACTGCCGAAAGCGATCTTCAGGCTCTGGTAGATGACGGCCGTATCGCGAGCCGGACGGTTATACCCGTTAATGGTGAAGAGATTGGCATCATCGGGGCTCTGACACCCAACCTGCCGTTTATCTCAAGTCCGGGAGGTGTCGTTGTGGATGAAAACGTTTCAGGAGCTGTTCAGAGCGAGATCGATGCTTTAGAAGCTGAGGGTGTGAATAAAATTGTGCTTATCAGTCACCTGCAGGGTATCCAAGAAGATTCACTGCTTGCAACGGAATTGTCCGGCATTGACATAATGATTGCCGGCGGCGGTGATGAACTTCTTGCCAACAACGATGACCTGCTTGTACCTGGTGATGAGACCGACGTTGCAGGGGAATATCCTCTGATTGCCAAAAGTGCCGACGGCAAGGATGTGCCCATCGTCACCACCCGTGGCAACTACTCCTACCTTGGCCAGTTAATCGTTGAATTTGATGCCAACGGGGATCTTACAGAGGTTTCAGACGAAAGCGGGCCGATCCGTGTTGCCGGCGGATCCCAGCCGGACGCTGTCAGCGCCGATCCCGGGCTCCAGGCCCAGGTCGTGGATCCTGTTGTGGCCGGCCTCGAAGAACTTGAATCCAACATCATCGCCACATCGGAAATTGGACTGAATGCGGTCAGAGCCGACATCCGTAGCCGTGAAACCAACCAGGGGAACTTGATTGCCGATGCGTTTGTATGGCAGGCCAACCGGTTAGCTGCCGAATTCGGAGCACCCGAGGCCACTATCGGTATCTCCAATGGAGGCGGAATCAGGAATGACAACATTATCCCCGCCGGTGAAATCAACGAGCTCGACACCTTTGATATGCTCCCCTTCCTGAATTTTGTATCGATTGTGGAAGATATCACACCTGACAGATTCAAGCTTATGATGGAGAATGCCGTGTCCCGAATTATTCTGAACAGTTCAGGTGAACCGGAGTCTGAAGGCAGCGGAACGGGCCGCTTTGCTCAAATCAGTGGCTTCAGCGTAGAGTACAACCCTACGGAACAAGCCCTTGAACTGGACAATGACGGTACGGTTGTTACAGAGGGAGAGCGTATCATTAACATTACGCTCAACGACGGCACCCCGATTATCGTGGATGGTGCTGTCGCCGAGGGGGCTCCGAATGTAAACCTGGCTACTGCAGACTTTACCGCACGTGGCGGCGATCAATACCCGCTTGGTGACCTCGATCTTACGCTTCTGGGCGTAACCTATCAGCAGGCGTTATTCAATTATATCACGACACCCACTGCTGATGGCGGTCTTGAGGGGGCGATCACCGCGGCTCAATATCCCGAGGGAGGTGAAGGGCGCATCGCCGCTACAGATGAGGTTTCGGTTTCCAACGAAAACGACCCGTTGACAGGTTTGCCCACCGAATTCAGCCTCGATCAGAATTATCCAAACCCGTTCAACCCCAGCACCAATATCCAGTTCAGTTTGCCACAGTCCGCCAATGTGACTCTGAATGTGTATGACATGCTTGGCCGGCGGGTGATGACGCTGGTGAACGATCAGCGGTCAGCCGGTACACATACCGTCAGTTTTGATGCCTCCGGGCTTGCCAGTGGCACCTACATCTACCGGATTGAAGCCGGATCATTTACCAGTATTAAAAAGATGATGCTCATCAAATAGCACCGCAGGCGCATCCACCCTGAATCTTCATACCCTGCATCGATTTCCGGTGCAGGGTTTTTTTATACCCCTCACCTGGCGCTTACCCGGCACAACTGTTCAGCACAGCGTCACTTGTGCCTTTCCCCGCCCCATGCTTACTTGTGCCAGGTGGGCTGGATTGGGGGCATAAGCGCTAACGTTATTGAAAATTGACAAGCATTGTACAATCAAACTGTCCAAAAAGTGCGTGGTATTTCAGAAAAGTTAATCATTTCGTCATCCCGGACCCCGATCCGCTCATCTTTTGAACGCGAAGCGATATCTCCTGACCATATCAAAGGATGGAAGATTTCACTCCGCTGACGCTACGTGTTCAAAAAATGAGCGCATCAAGTGCAGGATGACGCTCTTTTTGGACAGTACCAGACATTTTGAACTAATAATTAATGTCTGCAAGATTTTAAGTTAGCGCTTGGGGGGTAGGTGTTGTGAGAATTCTAAAGATTCACCCATTGCACATCAGGTTTTATCTATCTACTTTTAAATAAAAAGTACTTTGTATGAAAAATGAACTGGATTACATCCAGGACATCGCGGATATTCGGTCCATGATGGAGCGGTCATCAAAATTTTTATCCCTCTCCGGCTGGGCGGGCATCATGGCCGGGCTGTACGCGGTAGCCGGTGCCTGGATTGCTTTTAGCATCTATGGGTTTTACCCGGATACGATTTTTTACACCTCTCCCAACATGCCGCAGGTCGCTTTGGTAGCCATCGGGGTTCTGATCCTGGCGCTGGTCAGTGCCATTTTTGACTCCCGAAGGAAGGCCCGGAAGAGGGATGAAACGATATGGAATGCCACTTCCCGGCGACTGTTGGCCACGTTAACGGTTCCCTTGTGCACCGGCGGGGGATTCATCATGATTGTCATTTCCATGGGACTGATCGGCCTGGTTGCCCCGCTGATGCTGCTCTTTTACGGGCTCGCATTGTATCACGCAGGCCATTTTACAATCCCGGAAGTGAAGATAATGGGCCTCGTTCAGATCATGTTGGGGCTGGTCGGCTCCTGGTTCATTGAGTACGGGCTGCTTTTCTGGGTCCTTGGGTTCGGAGTCGTTCATATTCTGTATGGTATCTATGTGCATTTCAGGTACGAACGGTGATCCATCGTGAACGTATCCTTCGATAAATTACATAAAGCATTCGAAAGCCGTGTCAGGCTGGGTATCATGTCGGCTCTCGCGGTTAACGATTCACTCGATTTCACCTCCCTGAAGGAGTTGCTGGAAGTGACCGACGGCAACCTGGCAACGCATCTCAAAAAGCTGGAAAAGGAGGAGTTTATTCAGGTTAAAAAATCCTTTATCGACAACAAGCCCAACACTACATACACGATCTCCCCGGCTGGGAAAAAAGCGTTTGAGGAGCACCTAAACGTTCTCGAACAGATTATTAAATCTCAATCTTAATCCCTGAAGTCATCCATGAAAACAGATCCTGCGAAACGCCACACCATCCAAAAATCTCTGTCTCTGTTGCTCACGTTCATCGGTATCGTGTTGGCAACATATATGGTTATTGTAGAGAGTGAACCGGGAGCCCTTCCACTTCTTTTGATCGTTGCAGGCGCCGGATGGTTTTTCATCGCCCGGTCCAACTCGCGATCACAGAAGACATGAACATGTAAACGATCGATCACTTTTTTTACACTACAACTTTGTAATTCAAAGTACTTTCAATAGAAAATCTCTTACACTAAGCACATGACCCCATCAATCCACCACCCGCAAGACTCCATTGATCTAAAAGAAGCAATCATTGCATTTGCACTGGCCATCTTGGCTGCACTGATGATTAAACTGCCCGCTCTGTTTGGAATTGACCTGGACCATAACGAGGAGTTTTACATTCAAAATCTAAGCTTCTTTGTACTCCCTTTTCCGGCCATCTATTTTGCCTGGCAACGGAACCTCGGGTTTCGGACGCTTGCTCTACTGGCCGCCATATTTGTGATCACACTCCTCATCACTACCCTCTATCCGCTTTTAAAAGGCGATGACAGCATAGTTCTATTAGCGATACACCTGCCGATCATTCTGTGGATGGCTGTTGGCGTAGCCTACACATCAGGCCACTGGAACCGGTCCTACAATCGAATGAACTTTATCCGCTTTAGCGGCGAGTTTTTTATCTATTACGTACTGATCGGCCTCGGGGGAGGTGTTTTGACCGGCTTTATGGGCCTGATTTTTGGAACGATCGGCATCGATATTGAACCATTTTTTGAGTCGTGGCTGCTTCCATGCGGAGCAAGCGGGGCCGTCCTTATTGCCGCATGGCTGGTGGAGACCCGGAACAACTTATCTGGTAATTTTGCGCCTGTCCTGGCCCGGTTATTTTCTCCTCTTTTCGCCATTATGCTCATCCTCTTTCTGGGTACACTGGTGTGGTCGGGAGGTAGCCTAATCATGGAACGCAACATACTCATCACGTTTGATATGCTGCTGGTTGTGGTTCTTGGACTCTGCCTCTACTCCATATCTGCCAGAAATACCGACGATTCAGCCGGCCTGTTTGATGTCGTTCAGGTTATTTTGGTGATCAGCGCATTACTGGCGGATGCCGCCGCTCTTTGGGGAATCTCCGAACGAATTGCTGACTTTGGGTTTACTCAAAACAGGATTGCAGCATTAGGTCTGAATATGATCCTGTTGGTTAACCTGGCCTGGTCTGCTGTTCTTTATATTCGGTTTATAAGCGGAACCTCATCCTTTGCACCTGTTGAAAAATGGCAGACCGGGTACCTTGATGTCTACGTTGCCTGGGCGGTGATTGTTGTTATCCTCTTTCCACCTCTCTTCGGGTTTACATAGCCGTATACATCCATACCGACCGGCGGCTCGCTCTCCTGCATCACGGTTTCGAACGTTGATTGCGGTCAATCTCTTCCTTCCAAACCGATGTATGTTCAAAAGACTCCTTTTTCCAGATCGGTACATCTTGTTTGATAAGGTCCATCGCCTCTGCGGTGGCAGCAAATGCTTCGTTGCGATGCGCTGAACTGACGGCCAGGATGATCGACGCTTCGCCTATCGGCACCCGCCCGGTTCTGTGCGTGATCCAGATTCGTTTTAGAGTGTGATTCCCGACCATCTTTTCGACAATCGTTCGCAGCTCTTTCACCGCCATCCCCCGGTAGCAGTCGTAATAGAGTTCAAGGACCCGCTTGCCATCGTGATGATTACGCGACGGTTGGACGACCTGAAAAGCATCCGGACTGATTTTCTTGAGGTTCATCCGGCTGATGCCGTCCGGTAGGGTCTTGAAGAGGGAGATCCCGTCCGGGTATCCAGCCGAAGAGGGGAGGCCGGGTTTGTGACCCGTATCACCGACGATATTCGTCAGGGACTTGTGTTTGCGACGTTCCACTCAGCAAAGCATCTCATTAACAAGGTAACCAGCGACGCCATCGATCCCTTTTCACGGCAGCCTGATTATAAACGCTGTGCCGTCTCCATCGAAAAAGCAGCTCAAACCGTTTGACAGAAAATTTGAATCTTCATGAAAAAACCGCCCTCAAACCTGCTGTTCTTCTTTTTGATCGTTCTGATTGCAACGGGAACCACTATCGCGATAACGGGAATCTATAGCCTGGATGATTTGCCAAATGATGCCAAATCATTTAAAGCAGTTCACGATTTCGACCGCCAGGAAATCTCGATTCAGGAATCAAAACGCACGCTTTTTAGGGGATCCATCGCATATTATATCCAGGATACTGAAAACGAATCTGCTAAACCAACATCTGAAAAAGGAATGTCAATCGGTGAGATTATGCGCAGGGCGGGAATCCTGGCCGTCTTCACCGCTATCATCATTCTACTGCTGATTGAGTTTGTCTACAGGGATCGCATCAATCGCATGAACTATTGCATGCTGCTCATAATCAGCCTTTTTGTCCTTCCGGTGATCGTTGGCCCGGTGACGAGTACTACTGTTCTTGAAACCACGAAAACGGTCGAATCCTGTGGTTCCTGCCATGTAATGGATCCGTTTGTGAATGATTTACAAAATCCTGAAAGCACCAGCCTGGCCGCCCGACATTTCAAAAATAAATGGATTCCGTGATTTAAGAAACAGAAGGGTGTTGGATGATGACACAGACCACTCGGGATGAGTATTTGTCCTGAGCCTCATCTGGCGCATGTGTTCTTCGCTGAACAGCTGGACCAGAGTTGCGATAAAATGAACTACCTCGGGAGAGAGCTCACAAGGTATCGACTTAAAATCAATTCTTTGTTGTTAAAATACACACTGATTGATGAGTGTCCTTCCGTTAGCCGACGGAGGGCCATGGGGGATGATCCATCGTGCTTCTGAATCAACTTTTTAACCATGGATGATTACGATAGTCATCCCCCTGCTCCCCCGAAAAAAGTGCTCGGGGGAGCTTCCCCCTTCAAAGGGGGACTTTTATCTTTTCGACCCAGAGGGTCGGGGAATGAAACCACTTTTGATTAAAATTACAGGCGGTTGTAAACAGAATGATGTGTAGGAAGATGAAGCTATGATTGTATTTGTCGAACGATCTGGCTGGTAAATCCCCATTCATTGTCGTACCAGGCCATAAGTTTAACCAAGTCTCCATCCACCACTTTTGTCAGCGTGAGATCGATAATCGCGGCGAACGGCTGTTTAATGATATCACTGGATACGATGCGGTCTTCATTTGTATCTATCACATTGTTATAGCGTTCCGACTGGGACTCCTTTTTGAAAATGGCGTTCACCTCTTTGGCTGTTGTAGGTCGTTCTGCAACAAATGTGATATCCGAGATACATCCTGCCGGAACCGGAGTGCGAACGGCCAGACCATCGAATTTGCCTTCAAATTCCGGCAGAGCGTTGACCGTTGCCTTGGCCGCACCGGTTGTTGTTGGTGTTAAGCTGACTCCGGCGGTTCGGCCCCTGCGCTGATCTTTCTCTGACGGTGCATCAACAATAGACTGGGTTGAGGTATATGCATGAGTTGTATTTAAGATTGCTTTTTTAATACCGATATGTCTCCCCATAATCTCGACAAGGGGGGTGATATTATTCGTTGTGCAACTGGCGCAGGAATACACTGCGGATGTTCCATCCCCGGTATTCACTCCATGGATTACCGTTGGCGTCTCCTTACTCTTTGTCGGCCCGGAGATCACGACTTTTTCAGCTCCGGCAGCAATATGCTTTTCAGCATCTTCCCAGCTGGTAAATCGACCTGTACATTCAATAACCACATCCACGTCCAGTGATTTCCAGGGCAGCCTGGCCGGGTCTTTAATGGATGAGTAGTGAATTGAATGTTGATCGATGGTCAGCCGGTTTTCATCGATGGTAACTTCTCTTTCATAGCTTCCATACACGCTATCATAGGTCAACAGGTATGCTGCACTTTCGAGACTCATAACATCATTTACCGCTACAATCTCCAATTCATCGGTATCCATGATGATTTTACATGCCGTTCGTCCAATCCTTCCAAATCCGTTAATTGCTATACGTTTCATAATCTTGAGTTTGAATTGTTAAATTTTGGGTTCTGCGATACGTCTTGTTTTTAATAGTTTTGCGCTTTACAGGTTAGAGAAAGCCCTGCCGGATGCAGGGCTTCCCTATTCGTATCATTGCTTTTAAGCGGTCGCTGCTTCGGGCTCTGTCTGAAATTCGGGGTTGATGATAAATATCAGCGGGATAGCAAACACGAAGTGCCTCACGAGTGTGATGACGGGCGTCATGCTTCCCATTTCAATTCCCGCTACACCGCCTCCCAGCAGGGGCAGCATGAATAGCCATACAAGAGCTACGGTTTCAGCGGCTACAAAGAGTAGCGGCCGGGTCCACGCCGGGCCCCACAAGTGCGGGGCGAGGGCTGAGTAGAGAATGGCCAGAAGAACGCCATTTCCGTAGTGACCGAATACGCCGTAGACAAGGCCAAGTCCTGTTTTGGCACCCAACAGCTTTGGTATATCCCACCATTCGCCAAGTACTGCAAGTCCAAAAAGGTCGAATAGTAATGTTCCAATGATTCCTGCTACGATTGCTTTAAACCAATTAAGTGTATACATAATGTGTAGAGTTTAGTTTACCGTTTATGTTGTTTGTGTGTTGATTATTCGTCGTGTTTGTTTTTTATCTTCCATAAAGACAGACAAGTCTGTCTAAGGAAAAGTAAAAAATTTTATAGCAGCTGTTTTACAGCCTCCAATGACCGTTTGACCGGCCAGATATCCCGATAATTCTGAGATTCAACGATCGCACCTTCAAACATTAAGTAGATGGTATCGCTGAGTAATGCTACATCTTGATCAGATCTGTTCTCATGCTCCAGCTCACTGGTAAATTGATCAATAATCGCTCTCAGTTCCTTTTTGTGCTCCTGTACAATTGCAGATATTTCACCGCTATCATCCGGAAGTTCCGTATTGATATTGATAAAAGCACATCCACGAAAATCAGTCTGCTGGACCCATATTTCCAGGAATTCGAATAACCCATAAATTTTTTCTTCCGCATTGTCGTAAGCATCAACCACCTGGTGAAGATCACCGAACCACTCCTTATGGCGGTTGTTCAAATAGGCTTTCAGCAGGGTTTTTTTGGAGGAAAAATTGGAATAAAAACTTGCCTTGGCAACGTTTGCCTCCGCAATCAGCTGGTTTACACCGGTCTTTCGATATCCCTGGGTATAAAACAATTCGTCCGCTGCTTTTAAAATTCGTTCTTTTGCGTCAAGTTGTGGTTTGTTTGTTGCCATACGTCAATATATGGTAGACAGACTTGTCTGTCAAGTGCCTTTCCTGTTCCCACAGAAAGTCAACCCCAAAAGTCTTCTCTTCTTGTTCTTCATACAAGTTTTTTATTGCCTCTCCGGCCGTTTTCCCTCCTCTTTGGTCACAATCACGTTTCTTGGTGAATTTTCCGGGGTATATCCGGTGGAAAGAAGTTCAGACGAATAAACCCTGCAGCAAATAACAGGTAGATGCCACCAGTTATTGCCGGGTAAAAAGACGGTATAAATTCACTCCCAATGGAGAATTTTATAAGGTTCAGAGCTGTAACCGAGTGGAAGATAAGATTGCACATCAGGATCGGCTTTCCGTAAATGCCGCCGTAGATGGCGTTTTTCCCCATATAGTTCAGCATTCCAATACCCAGCATTGCCACACCCAACAGGCTGACCAGCAGAATCGCCCCTTCACCGGACGTTCCGTCTGCCCACATGAGCAATTCTTCGGGAATGAACGTTAGCAGGATCCCCGCTATTCCATTTGCCAACCCGCTTGTGATCATTAGTTTACGTGCCATTTGTACCCTCTTCTGTTTTGATTGAACGTTGTTGTGATACGGTTTTAAAAACTGAGATTCTCTCTGAACTCCCTGGAGCGGCGCCTGCTCACCTCCACCGATGCGCCATTTGCCAGTTCAATTTTCATAGCCTGCCCAAACCAGGGATCTACCTTCTCGACCCGCTTCAGGTTGATTATTTGACTGCGGTTGGCCCTGAAAAAAAGATCGGGGCTCAGGCGATTTTCCAGGTAATTCAGTGATTTGTGAATCATAGGATGCACATCATCAAAGTACACTTTGGCATAATTACCGTTCGACTCAATCAGGTCAATATCCCCCACCCTGACGAACCAGCATCGCTCTCCATCTTTTACAAATACCCGGCTCTCTTCCTGCAGCAGCTCATCATCCCCGGGAACCTCAACCCGTGAGTTTTTCACCTTCAAAAGTGCCTCTTCGAGTCTTTTTGGATTCACGGGTTTTGTGAGATAGTCGAGCGCGTTGACCTCAAACGCCCTGACGGCATATTCATCATAGGCCGTCACAAATACCACGTGCGGCACGCTGTCGAGCTCCTCCAGGAGCTGAAACCCGTTCTTGTCCGGCATCTGGATGTCGAGCAGAACCAGGTCGGTTTCAGACCGTTCAATGATATCAGCGGCCTGATCTGCAGTAGCCGCTTCACCAACGACGGTCACAAATTCAAACGCCTCCAGTAACCGGCGCAGTTCGGCCCTGGCAAGCCGAGAGTCGTCCACAATACACGCTTTCAATTGATTTTGGGTTGATGAATATGACATGGAATCTCAATTTTTGATTCTACTTTTGAGCTCTCGAGCTGTCTGAGAGTGAAGACCCAGCCATCGTCCGCAACGTTGGAGAGCCGCTTTTTGATATTCGATATCCCGATACCGCCACCGGTTTCCACCGGATCAAGCCGTCCGCTGTTGATCACACGAACAGTCAATATTCCATCGGTCCTCGACACGATAATCTCGAGTTTTCCGGGCTGCGACTGCCTGGAGATACCGTGTTTCACGGCATTTTCGGCCAGCATCTGGATCACCATTGGCGGAATATTGCATCGGGTTGCGTCGGGATCAATATCATAACAAACCTCCAGCCTCTCCTCGTACTGCATCTTTTCCAGGCTCATATACTGTTTGACGATTTCCAGCTCGTCCGAAACAGGCACAAGATCGCCGGATGTGTGGGAAATCGCATACCGAAGCAGGTCCGAGAGTGCACTTACCATATCCCTTGCCAGGCCGCTATTCTCCGAAATAAGCGACCGTACATTATTCAGTGCATTAAACAGGAAGTGCGGGTTGATCTGCGCCTTCAGTATGGCAAGCTCAGCTTCTCTCAGCTCGGCACGCAGTTTCCAGTTTTCAACCTCCTGCTCCCGGCGGCTTTCGTAGCCTCGGATGGCGATATATAGCACCGACCAGACAATAAGAATAATCGATGTGTTCGTCCAATACAGGATGGTTGCCTGAAAGCTGAACGGCTGAATTTCCGACCATGAGAGCAGCCCATAAATAATGGACTGGATCACGCCCTGCCCAAGCGCGGAAAAAAGCAGGGCGGCCAGCACGACCAGCAGAACCAGCCGGAAGGTAGGGAGATTCAGAAAATTAAGGCGCTTGTAGAGATGCCGCATTCCGTGAGACGCCAGCAGCAAAACAGAACCAATAATAATCTGCAGCTGAATGAGCGCCCCCACATGCTCGCTGCTGTTGAATGCAAGGACCGATATGATGAGCACTCCCGTCAGAAGCGACCAGCCGAAAATCTGCAGGCTCCAGTAACGTGTTTGTCGTTTCAAAATTCTGGATACGTATTAGCTGTTCAACTCAACCGTGGATGAGTCAGTTAGATATAAACTTATCAATTTCAGACGTGATAAGCCCGGGGTCGTCCCACATTAAAAAGTGGCGGCCGGTATCGCTAATTTTGATGGTAACACGATCCGCCTCACGAAACTGGCGGGTGTACATGTCATGGCTCATCTGTTTCGTCACCCCAAAATTTTCGTACGCCTTCCAGGCTCCAAACACCAGGACCGGCACGTTGATCTGCGACAGCTCATCCCGGAGATCAGTGCTGTAGAGATAGTGAATCGCCTCAGCCACGGTTTCCCTGTCGCTTTTCATGCTCCAATCCACGGCCAGCTGTTGTTTTGCAGAATCGGTTACCATTGTTGCTATCACCTGCCGTTGCTGTGCAAGCAACTGGTCATCACTCAATGTCAAATACCGGTTTTTAGCGTTTTCGGCCATCGGTTTCGCCGACTCCTCGGTCATATATTGATTCGTCATTGCCGGCAGGAACGGCACACCGTCAACAGAGATAATTTTTGACGGCAGATCGGGATACTCCACTCCGATATAGAGTGATAAAAACCCACCCAGACTATGCCCGGCCAAGACCGGATCCTCAATATTATTGGATTGGATGTAGTTCACGATCCCTTCGGCCACTGCTTCTATGAACGGCTCTTCAGTTTCAACCGGGTCCTGACCCGCAAACCCCGGCAGCGACACCACATGAAACCTGTACCTGTTGTTCAGATCGTCAACAGTGCTGTCCCAAACATCACCCGGGCTCGACAGGCCGGGTATCAGTATGACGTTGCGCACATCTTCAGCGCCCGTTACCTCAACGCTTATCCCGGTGCTGACAGCCTGCGCATGGGCAATAACCGACCCGATACATGAACCGATGATTGCAGCAAAAATAAACTTTAAAACAAATTGTACCATAGGTGACTCCTGTTTGTTGGAATAAATTTCACCCAATGATACCAGCTTCAAATGATTTGACCGGTGGTTTTTTGATCAGCGGTCGTACTACTTGATGAATGGGGTAAAAGCGCATGAACCCCCGGCAAAAGCAGTCTAACCTGCCCCAGCGGATTGAACCACTATCAGCCGGTACGAAGAGCTGATCATTACGACCATCACCTGCTTCTGGTTGATATTTTTCAGGCAAATAATGCTAATACCCAATTTGCTTCCCGTCAGCTACCCCACATAAATGACTCAAGATTCATTACTTAAATTCAGAACTGTCAAAATGTTAAATACAAAAATTGAAAAAGTTAAAAAACCTAAATATGATCGGTTGTTCTTTTCGCAGATTATCTGCGAGAATCAGCGAATGTATCCGCGTAACTCTGCAATAAATAAGCAGGGGATCTATTTTTGACTTATAAAAATTTCGATTTCGAAAAAACAAAAGCTAAGATTTTTGGGGGACTCACAAAATGTGTTGGACAGTTCTGGCTTAAATTACTTTTAATGCAAAGAATATATAAAATTTGTTTTTTTACTTCTTGCTCCAATAGTTATATGAATCCCGAGAAGCTGAATATTATTCCCCGCAAATGTGAACCAAACACCAGCTTCTTGTTAGATAACTGCTCCTCCCCATCAAATCGATAGGCCACCAGCTTTCCTCCTTTGTCCACATTGTATTCAAGGCAGCAGACGTTGTTTCCTGGCCAGCTCAAATTTGATCCGGATTCGCAGGTCTTCGATGTTGGAGGAACCCCACTTTGTTTTCATGAGTTTCAACCCCCACTCCTGAACCTTCACATCCAGTTTCTCCTCCTATTTTGTGATGAGCTTGGGGATTTGTGATTTAAACCGATCCCTGCACTATTGCCGCATCACCTGCTCTTTTCTGTCCATACCGGAGCTCGGACCAACGCGCAGCTCGATGTATTTCTTGTTGCGAATCTCTACGCGTGGAGAAGCATCTTTCTATCTCTTAATGCGAATTAAATGCACGATGTAATCATATAGTTTAACCAAGTGGTTGAATTTTATAGTTATTCCACTTACATTGGTTCTGAACCATTCAAATAACAGTTATGACTTTAAAAAAAGAGACCGAAGAACAGATTTTTTTAGCCGCTCAGCGGGTATTCCAAAAAAAAGGATTTGCTGGCGCCCGAATGCAGGAAATTGCTGATGAAGCAGACATCAACAAATCGATGCTTCATTACTATTACCGGAGTAAAGAGAAATTATTCCTGGAGGTGTTTCAGTCGAGTGTGAAGAAAATCTTTCCTCAACTGGTTGAGATTTTATCATCCGGTGATGACCTGGAGACGAAAGTGAAGAGGGTCGTGGATTTCTATTACAATACATTCAAAAAACATCCAACCTTGCCCTCGTTTGTTATTCATGAGATGAATCAGCATCCCAACCGGTTTAAAGAGTTTATCAACTCTCTGGATGTCGAGGTACCATCTCAGTTTGCAGAGCAATTAAAATCGGACATTGAGGCAGGTAGAATTATGCCGATGAAGCCGGCGCATTTTTTAATCAATATTGTATCCCTCTGCCTGATGCCGGTCATTGCACGTAACATGGTGCAAACTCTTTTCTCGATGGACGATGATGAATTTGAAAACTTCCTGGAGGAAAGAAAAGAACTGGTTCCAAAAATTATATTTAGCGGGGTGAAGAGATGAAAAGACTGTTGATTTTGACCATACCTCTGATCATCGGTTCTCAGTTATTTGCACAATCTCCACAGGATACGTTAAGTCTGGAGGAGTGCTATGACATCTTATACACTGAGAATCCACTGACAGACAAAATACAAACCAACCGCCAAATCACAGATCTGAATAAACGTATTGCCCAATCGGGCTGGTATCCGGATGTGGAACTCAATGCCAGTGCAAGTTATCAATCCGAGGTGGTGGAGTTTCCTTTTGAATCTCCCGGTTTTGAGGTTCCCAACTTCAGTAAAGATCACTACAATCTGTCGTTCAATGTTACCCAGCCCATTTTCGATGGCGGACGAACCCGTACTTCCAAACAGCTTGAAGATGATTCGGGAGATGTAACAGAGGCTACACTCGAGTCGGATCTGCTGAGTCTGAAAGAGCAGGTGGATCGCATCTATTTTGGGATTCTGGTATTGCAAAAACAGAAAGAGATTGTTGATTTGGCTGTTTCTGATATGAAGGAACAGCTTGAGCTGGTTACAAGCCAGGTTGAGAATGGAGTATTGCTTCCGGGAAATGAAGCGGCGCTCCGGGCCGAAATTCTGAACAGAGAACAGCAGCTTACAAAACTACACCGGGATATCGACGCGGGACATGAAGCTCTGAGTGTGATACTGGGAGGCGAAATTCCGGATATTCCAATCCTGAAACTGCCTGAGAAAGAAAATTGGCGTGAGCCGGAACCGATGGCAACAAGACCGGAAACAGACCTCCTGGATGCCCGGATGAATCTTTTTGAATCCCAGGAAGAGCTGGCAATTTCAAGTAAACTTCCCCAGGTATCCCTTTTTGCAAGCCCTTCATACGGGCGACCCGGATTTAACATTTTTGAAGATGACCTGCAGTTCAACTGGATCGTGGGGATTCAAGCCCGGTGGAGTTTAAAGACGGCTCGGAATGCCTCTGTCAAAACGGATATTCTTCGGTTAAGGCAAAGAAATATCGCGGATGACCGGATCCTCTTCGAAAGACAACAGAATACTGCGATGCGCCGGCTCAACCAGGAAATTATGGGTTTGGAAGAGCAGATAGAACGCGACAGAGAGATTGTTGAACTCCGAAAGCAGGTGGCCGATGAGAAGAAAAGCCTTGTGGAAGAAGGGAGTGCCACGGTTACTGAATACATTACGGAATTAAATGAATCTATCCGGGCTCAGCGGCAGCTTGAGCTTCGAAAGATTCAACGAATTCAGGCAATTAGTAATTACGAAACAGAACAGGGATGGACATGGAACTAAGAAAATGGGTACTCCTACTTTTGGGGGTGATGGTTATGGCTTCCTGCTCGGATGAAACCGGCTCGGATGCGTTTGGACAGTTTGAGGCGGATGAAGTCATTATCTCGGCAGAGGCAAACGGCCGGTTGGTCGATTTCGATCTTGAAGAAGGTCAGCGGTTGGAAGAAGGAACCGAGGTGGGACTCATTGATACGACTCAGCTTCATCTTCAGAAAGAAGAACAGTTGGCATCCATCAACTCGATACAAACAAATGTACACAAGCTGGACGCTCAAAAAGCGGTGCTGCAAAGTCAGCTTGAAACAGCCCGGAAAGAGCTGAACCGCCTTCGGTCTCTCCAAAAAGAGAATGCCGCAACTCAACAACAGATCGATTCGGCCGAGGGTCGGGTGAATACCCTTCAAAAACAGATTGAATCCATGGATGTGGAGAAAAATTCAGTAGCTGCAGAGATCAACCGGATGCAGAAGAAGGTCGCCCAGATCAACGATCAAATTGACAGGGCAACCATTTTAAATCCACTAAACGGAACCGTATTAAATACATTTGTGGAGCAGCACGAATTGGTAAACCAGGGAAAACCGCTGTACAGGATTGCCAACCTGGATGAATTGATCCTGCGTGTCTACATCTCCGGCGCACAGCTTCCGCACATTCGGCTTGGCGACAGGGTGGAGGTGTTGTTTGATCAGAGTGAAACAGAGAATCAACGCACAGAGGGGCGGATAAGCTGGATCGCATCCGAAGCTGAGTTTACGCCGGCGCAAATTCAAACAAAAGAGGAGCGGGTGAGCCAGGTATATGCCGTAAAAGTTCGCGTTGAGAATCCCGACGGGAAATTGAAAATCGGCATGCCGGGTGAGGTCAGATTTGCAACGGATGCCTCTGGAAATGAATAACAATTAAACACAGCAGGAGAACGACATGAACTGGACAACATTCAAAATAATAATGCGACAAATTGATCAGGCGATTGAAGAGTTTGTCAGAGAAACGGTTGAGGAACTGGAAAAGACTTATCAACGTGAGTGATAAGTTGAAATAAGCATTTCCCCCTTCGAAGGGGGAGAGAATCAACAGAGTTGATTCAGGGGGATCGCCCAAAGCAATCAAATATGTTATGAGTAAAAAATTCAATCATTTAGGCTATAACAAAGAGCTTAAAGAAATTGCTCGAAAGCTAAGAAAAAATTCAACTCCTGCGGAAATGCGGCTGTGGACAAAACTATTGCGTGCAAAGAAAATGAAGGGGTATCAGTTCTTACGACAGAGACCCATGTTAAATTACATAGCAGATTTTATGTGCAAAGAGTTGAAATTGATTATAAACCTGAGTTCGATTAATAAATCGCGTATCGAAAGTCCCCCTTAAAAAAGGGGAAACAGGGGGATGTTTAATAGATTATCGCAAATTTCAGTGAACACTCCTCTAAATCTCCCCTTGTTAGGGGAGATTATTTGATATTTTTTTTCATCAAACTCAGGTTATAGAAGTGGATGGTTTCACTCATGATTGG
The DNA here is from genome assembly GCA_009909035.1 of Bacteroidota bacterium. Lineage (GTDB taxonomy): Bacteria > Bacteroidota > Rhodothermia > Balneolales > Balneolaceae > SW132. The sequence goes on along the minus strand of JAAAOB010000161.1, from coordinate 4,827 downwards.
GCTGGACAGTGGGAATTAGACAAAAAAAAGACAAAGGAAACTTGAAGAAGTTGGTTTCACTGTTTTGAGGTTTACGGATGATGAAGTTCTGAATGATATTCGAAATGTTCGGCGGGTTATCGAATTGTGGGTTGAAGATCATCCCCCCCTGCGCCCTCCCGAAGTGTCGGGACAGGCTCTTCGAAGGGGGAACTCCTCAAAACGTGACTGCAGAGCCAAAAACAAACTACTAATACTATATGATTTCAAATGAGTGATTTATGAATAAGGTCGTAGAAATATCAGGAATCAGTAAATCTTACGAGGAGATAGAGGCTTTGCAGAAGATCTCTTTTAACGTTGAAAAAGGAGAACTGTTCGGGTTGATCGGGCCGGACGGCGCTGGTAAAACGACCCTGTTTCGGATTCTTACCACATTGCTGAAGCCCGATTCCGGTGAAGCGCAAATCCTTGGAATGAATGTCGTGGATGATTACAGGAGGGTACGCCCTCTGCTGGGATACATGCCGGGTCGTTTCTCGCTTTACCAGGATCTGAGTGTAGAAGAGAATATTCAATTCTTTGCATCGGTCTTTGGAACAACACTTGAAGAGAATTACGACCTCGTAAAGCCGATCTATCAACAACTGGAGCCCTTTAAAAACCGCCTGGCAGGTGCGCTTTCCGGTGGGATGAAACAAAAACTGGCCTTAAGCTGTGCGCTAATCCACAAGCCGGAATTATTGATTCTCGACGAACCCACAACCGGTGTAGATGCCGTTTCACGACAAGAGTTTTGGGAGATGCTTCATCTGTTGAAAAAACAGGGAATTACCATCATAGCCTCCACACCCTACATGGATGAAGCCGAACAATGCGACCGTGTAGCGTTGATAGACATGGGAAACATTCTGAAAATTGATACCGTCGAGCAAGTGGTTTCAGCTTTTGGAAAGCCATTATTTGCTGTAAAGGCAGATCAGCGTTATGAACTGTTACAATCGCTGCGTTCCTACCCCCATTCGGATTCGGTGCAACCCTTCGGAGAGTTTGTTCATTATACCGACCGCCGCGAACGCTTTAAAAAAGAGGATGTTGAGCTCTACCTGGAAAATCAGGGATGTACCGGTGTTGTAATTGAATGGGTTCAGCCAACGATAGAAGACAGCTTTATGGCTTTAATGCAACAGGAATGATCAGTATAGAGTTATGAAAAAATCTGTTATTCAGGTAAAAGGACTGACTCGTAAATTTGGTGATTTTACCGCCGTGGATAATATCAGCTTTCATGTGGATGAAGGGGAAATTTTTGGTTACCTGGGAGCCAATGGGGCGGGTAAAACCACGGCCATTCGTATGCTTATTGGTTTGTTAACACCCACCCACGGCGAGGCATTTGTGAGCGGTTATGATGTTTACAAAGAAGCTGAAATGATTAAAAAAAGAATCGGGTATATGAGTCAGAAATTTTCTTTATATGGTGATCTTACGGTTTGGGAAAATATACGTTTGTTCGGGGGCATCTATGGTGTATCCCGAAAAATGATTAAAAGAAAATCAAATCATCTGCTTGAAACGCTTCAACTTCGGGATGTTCGGAACAAGAAAATTCAATCCCTTCCCCTTGGCTGGAAACAAAAACTGGCTTTCTCCATTGCCATCATGCACGAACCAAAGATCGTATTTCTGGATGAGCCAACGGGCGGAGTGGATCCCATCACGAGGCGACAATTTTGGGAACAAATTTACAAAGCCTCTTCCGACGGAATAACCGTATTTGTAACCACTCACTACATGGATGAGGCCGAATATTGCGATCGTGTTTCCATCATGGTGGATGGCCGCATCGAAGCGCTGGATACGCCTCAGGGTCTAAAGGCTCAACATGATGCAAAAACTATTGAAGAGGTCTTTGTTCAACTGGCCCGGGGTGCAAAAAGAGCTGAATAGGTATTTTTGCTCCTCAATAAAAAGGAATCATTGACAGGATTATGCAACATTCGTTTAAAGGCTTTGTAATAAAAGAGTTTCGTCACATCCTTCGGGACACCCGAACCTTGTTGATTTTATTTGGCCTTCCCATCGCATTGATTCTGATTTTTGGTTATGCAGTTCGCAATGAAGTCAACAATGCTGAAGTTGCAATACTGGATCAATCCCGCGATGAAGTAACTCGTGAGCTGATTCAAAAACTGGAGGCGTCCGATGAACTTACAATCACGGCATATTTGAACAATCAGGATGAGATAGACCCTGTATTTCAGAAAGGAAACATTAAACAGGTCATTGTTTTTGAACATAATTTTATAAGAAATATGCAGCGGAATGGCCGGGCTGATGTCCAGATCATTACGGATGCATCTGAACCCAATATTGCGGGTCTCTTACAGAATTATACACGTGCTATTTTTCAGAGCTGGAACCCAGAAGATAGTGTTGTTTCGCAGGGGGCTGCGTTGGGTGCTCAGCCCACAGTACGGATGCTGTTTAATCCTCAGCTAAAAAGCGTTTACTACTTTGTTCCGGGACTCATTGCAGTGATCCTCATGCTTGTTTCTGCGCTGATGACCTCCATCTCCATTGCCCGGGAGAAAGAGACGGGAACGATGGAAGTTCTTCTTGTTTCTCCACTGAAATCGTATGAAATAATAATCGGCAAGGTCATTCCCTACCTGGTGCTGTCGGTTGTGAATGTGATAACGGTGGTTGTGCTCGCAGTTTTGGTTTTTGAGGTGCCCTTCCGTGGCTCTCTGCTGTTTTTCCTGTTTGTGTCGCTCCTGTTGATTTTTTCTTCACTTGCGCTTGGGGTGTTGATTTCAACCAAAGCCGAGGATCAGCGCACTGCCATGATGGCTTCGCTCATGGGAACCATGCTGCCCACATTTCTGCTCTCCGGATTCATTTTTCCTGTCAACAGTATGCCGGTAGTTTTGCAGTGGATTAGTCACATCGTTCCCGCTAAATGGTACCTGATTACCGCTCGTGGTGCAATGTTAATGGGCACAGGATTCACCTACCTGTGGTTTCCAATCATCATTCTCACAATTATGACTGTGATGCTGATGATGGCTGGCGTAAAGAATTTTAACGACAGACTTGAATAAACAGAGGAATGGATATGAATCAAATTGTAAATATGGCTTCTATTCCCAAACTCATGAATCAATGACTCAATAAAATGCGAACAATACTCTATCTGGTTCAAAAAGAGTTTTTGCAGATATTCAGGGATAAGGCGATGCTCTTTATTCTTTTTGCCGTGCCCATAATACAGCTTCTTGTGCTTGCGTACGCTGCAACTTTTGAATTGAAAGACGCCCGTTTTTACCTGGTGGATCACGACCAGTCCTCTTCATCCCGACAATTAACACAGGAATTTGAAGCCACCGGTTATTTTACGCTGACAGGGCAGAGTTTTAGCTATGACCACGGATTGGATGCGATCCTTCGAAATGAAGCCGAAATGGTGATGATCGTACCGGCTGATTTCAAAAAAAATCTTGATACCGGAAATAACCCAAAGGTTCAGTTCATGATAAGTGCGGTTGATGGAAACACGGCGGGGCTCATCCAAAGCTACAGCCAGGCGATTCTGCGTGATTTCAGCCGTGAAATTGTACCACAGGTCAGTAGCATATCTGCCGGCGGAGACGTCCGGCGAGCAGGCTTGAACATCACGTCCGCCAACTGGTACAACAGCACGCTGGATTACATCCCATATATGGTGCCGGGTATTATTACCATTTTAATAACCCTTATCTGTCTGCTGCTTTCCGTCTTAAATATTGTGAGAGAGCGCGAGATCGGTACCATGGAACAGATGAATGTGACCCCAATTAAAAAATATCAATTCATTAGCGGCAAACTTATTCCAACCTGGGTGCTGGCAATGACTATTCTGACGATAGCCCTGGGCGTTTCCTATTTTTGGTTTGAGATCCCGATGCGGGGTAATGTACTCTTGATTTATGCAACCGCAGCCATCTATTTGATTGCTATACAAGGGCTCGGGGTATTGATATCATCCGTTTCCAATACTCAGCAACAGGCGATGTTTATAAACTTTTTCTGCATCATGATATTCCTTCTGATGGGAGGAATATTCACCCCAATCGAGAGCATGCCCCAATGGGCACAAGATCTCACAGTGGTTAATCCAATCGCCTATTTTGGAAAAATTATGCGTATGGTCATGCTGAAGGGGTCGGGCTGGAGTGATATCCAAGGGATGGTAGGTACAATCGTTATAATGGCAAGTACCCTTTTACCCCTTGCTGTGATGAGTTACCGGAAGAGAATCTCGTAACATCAATAATTTATAATTCGCAAAAGAATGACCAATCAAACGACTTAAAAAAACACTTAACGCTATACCTGCTATCATCAGACTTCTCCGGAACAAAACTCCGGAGGAAGGCAAAGAGATCGCCAAAAGTGGCGTAACCAGTTTAGCAATTGCCGGTTCGATCTCTGCTGGTAAGCTTCAGTTTGGAGACCTTGATGCTACTCTCCTCATTATTCTTGGAATTCTGGAAGCGGCTGGGTATTTGTATGATTGTGTGGCTGTTTCGGTTGGTGTATCTCAGACTGAGAGTTCAGCATTTTAATAATTTAAAGCAGGAATTGGAGATTATCGTTTTCTGATCACTGTTCATCTAAATGGAAATTTGAATCCTATTTCATTCGGTTTAAATCTTCAAGAAAACACCGTTTAGTGATTTAGAATTAAGGCTTAAAAGTGAAGAGTGTTTCCTGACGGCATGTAGGTGCCTAAAATAGGTTGACATAAATTTTCACAAATAACTCGATTATTTATGTCTAAAAAATATCTTCGGCAACGCCGAACAT
>JAAAOB010000028.1 GCA_009909035.1 Bacteroidota bacterium | reverse complement strand
TGAGCTGGAGAATGAAGTTGCGGATAGAGATCAGCAGATGGAACGGAAATTTGATGAGCTCAGCAACAGGATTGCCATGCTCGAACGTCGCGCGGACTCTTTAGAGGCCACCACAGACTCTCTCAGCAATTTAAGCTGCTGTACTGAAAACAACCTTGAGGAACAGGAACTTGCCGAAACGGTAGCCGCCGGCCATTACCTGCAGGTGTTTGCAAGTCTTGATTACGATATTGCTGTGGAGGTGAAAGAAGATTTTATTGAGCTGTTTGGAGATGACCTTGATCATCCTGAAGAAGAGGTGATCATTATCAAGCGAAAGCAGTTTTATGAAGTGTTGATTGGAAGTTTTCAGGAGTTTTCGAGAGCACAAACTTTGCTGCCGGATGCTGTTTCGCTTATGCCGGATGCCTTCATCATAACATTCCCCCGCCCGGTGAGTCTTGAAGATGACTACGAGGGAACCGTGATTGTTCACGGGCGTGAGTAGATGGATGTTCAAGAAGGAGGAATTTACGGGCAGTTTGAGCTTGGTTGGTTTTAGCCCGCCATGCAGCGGGCTTTATTGTAAATCGTTGGTTATGAAAAAAGGAACATCTGCCGATAGTAAGTGTAGAGATGTTCAAGGCTGATGGAACAATGTCTGTCATTCAGCAGTAATTGAGGCAGAACGCAGAGATTATAACGAACAACCTCGATGTTCTATCCCGCTTTGATTCAACTTCTCTGTTGTGCTAAACCGCTGTTTATTACAAATCTATTGTCATGAGAAATTTACTGCTGCCACAAGATCTTCCGCAGATCACCTATGGTATTCGTCAAATAGTTGAGAAAGGACGAGAAAGAGAAACCCTTGGATATCCGGTAATTTGGGAAAATATTGGTGACCCGGTTCAGAAAGGGATGATGCTGCCGGAGTGGATAAAAGATATCATAGCCCGGGAAGTACAAAATAACGGGTCATTTGGCTACTGCGACTCCAAAGGACTGCCGGCCACACGAGAGTTTTTAGCTTCAAAAACGAACATCAGGGCCGGGTGTCAAATTACGCCTGATGATATCACGTTTTTCAATGGACTGGGAGACGCCATTGCACGCCTCTATGGCTTGATTGCCAGAGACACATCCATTTTACTGCCTTCCCCCACATACCCGGCACACTCGGGAGCTGAAAGGCTGCGCAGAGGCAAAGATCCTCTCACCTATCCATTGCAGCCATCGAATAACTGGCAGCCCAACCCCGATGAAATCCGCCAAATCGTCGACGATAACCCATCGATAAGCGCAATCCTGATCATCAATCCGGATAACCCGACTGGGATGGTATATTCACGTGAAATTCTTCAGGAGATCGTTGAAATTGCCAGCGACTATAACCTATTCCTCATAGCTGACGAAATTTATGAGAATCTTGTGTACGACGGCACAATGGTTCGACTGGCGGAAGTGATCGGCGATGTTCCGGGAATGGCAATGAAGGGAATTTCAAAAGAGATCCCGTGGCCGGGCAGCCGCTGCGGCTGGATTGAGTACTATAATAAAACCAACGATACGAGCTTTCATGAGCTCTGTACGCGCCTCGACCAGTGTAAGATGACAGAAGTTTGCAGTACCACACTTCCTCAAATGGTGATTCCCGAAATTCTTTCAGACAAACGGTATTCGAAGTTTCTGGACGGGCGCAGAGAATTGTTGGCAAGAAAAATGAGGATGTTGAAATCCAGGCTCAAAACTATTGATGACGTAACCTGCAGCGGCGGGCAGGGGGCGTTTTATGCAACGCTCCATTTTAATACTGAACTTTACACACGGGATATTGACCCCGAAACGCTGCCGGACACGGAAAAAGCCCTGTTTTTAAAATGGACAAACGGAGAGGATATACCTCCGGATCTTCACCTGGTATACTATCTGCTGGCCGGTACGGGTGTTTGTTGTGTACCGCTAAGCGGGTTTGACTCGGAGGTGGCCGGTTTGCGAATAACTCTTCTCGAACAGCATATCGACCGGTTTGACTATATGCTGGACCAGCTGCTGGATGGGCTTGGCCTGGTTTTCAGCCGTAAAAGTTCGCTAATCCAGGCTTCGTAGATCATTGGGCGCCTTATTCGTTATAGCTGTCGGGCAGATCATTTTCATAGAGCACGACGTCTCCGGGCTGCATAAAATGATTTAGAATCTCATTGGCTTCGAAAAGCGACAACGCAATTTGAAGCTCCGGCTTTTCACCATCACGTATAGCCTCAATGCCCTCGCGGATAGCGGTTGTTTGCTCCTTGCCCACAAGGATTGCGAGATCGACAGCTGATCGCCCAATATGCTCGCCAAACTGGCGGTTCTCTTCATCTTCCCGTTCACCCAGTTCCACCATGCCGGGCGTGATAATAATTTTTCGTCCGGACTCAAACGAACAGAGTATGTCGACTGCATTTTTTGCGCCAACCGGGTTCGAGTTGAACGCGTCATCTATGATCGTCAGATCGCCATTTTTTTTCAGCTCCAGCCGGTGTTCCACTGGCTCCATTCGCGATGCCGCAACGGCCACCGTTTCAATGCGGATGCCAAACTCCCTGGCAACTGCTGACGCCTGCAGGATGTTTTGGATGTTATGCTTACCCAATAAGCGGGTTTTAACGCGGGTTGAGGCGCTGCTGCTATTTTTCCAGTGCAGCGTAAAATTTGTTCCGTCGGTATTGACGATGGTTTCATCCGCCCAAACCTGTTGGTATTTTTCGCCGGTTACAATACGCTTAATATCCGTTCGATCGGCTCCCATTTGCCGAACAATATCGTCTTCACCATTTAACACAAGGGTGCCGCCGGGCGTTAGTGAACGCTCGAGAGTTGCTTTCTCCCGGGCGATCGCTTCCCTGCTCCCAAAGGTGTCAAGGTGGGCAATCCCCACATTTGTAATCACAGAGATGTCGGGTTGTGCAATATTACACAGCTCCTGGATATTGCCCTCATACCGGGCGCCCATCTCAAGGACCAGCACCTGGTGGCGGGCCTCAAGGTCGTTGTTAATCACTTTGCAGATGCCCATGGGGGTGTTGTAGCTGCCGGGCGTTACGCATACATTCAGTCGCTCTTTTAAAAAATCATGAATTACAAATTTAGTGCTGGTCTTACCGTAGCTTCCGGTTATAGCAATAATTTTGAGATGCGGCATGGAAGCAAGCTTTCGGCGGGCCTGCCGCTTAAACCCGTTTTGAATGGATGTTTCAACCGGTTTCATCAGCCAGGCAGCGGGAAACATAAGAAATGGGATGGCGATATCGATCACGCTGAGCAGAAATCCCAGGAAATAGGGATCGGCGGTCAGATAATTGCCAACCGGCTCTTCGACAAGCTGATTTCTCGTAAACAGCTCCGCGGAGAAAATAAAATCCCCAAAAAAGTAGTACATCGGGGTGGTCAGCACGGCGAGAGTAGCAGCCAGTCGAATGGCCCTTGGCGTAAAAATGAGCGGTTTTTTATCTTTCTCGGGCTTGTACCGGTGAACGGGACCGAACCAAAAAAGCGTAAATACCACCATCACCACGACAGCAGAGATATAGGTTATCCAGCCTGCCACAGCGGTGATAAAGAGGAGAATTACAGCGTTATAGAGAATATGCTCTGCCGTAATCACTTTCGATACAAAATGATCGCCGATCCAGTGGCGATATTCATGGGTTTTGTACCCGTGCTGTTGAAGCATTTGCAGAAAGTAGCGCGCGCGCTGCAAGGTATGGCGTATGAAAATGGCGCACATCAACAGAATGGCGCCATTTACGAGTATAGTTGTCAGGTTCAATTTAAATAATGGGGTTTGTTGGTTGAAATCGATGCAACAGGTCGAATCTATACCGATGATCTGTTATATTGATCCAGTTTAACCATTAACATTAAGAGCATCATAAGATATGAAATTAATTATCCCCATGGCAGGAAGAGGCACGCGAGTGCGCCCACATTCTCATACTACTCCCAAACCATTGCTGCCTGTTGTGGGCACAATGATTGTGGAACGAATTGTTGAGACATTTGCGCGAACGCTTGATAAGTCGATTGATGAAATTGTCTATATCCTGGGTCCGGATTTTGGCCAGGAGATTAAGGATCGTTTAACAGCCATGAGCGAGCGTCATGATGCAAAGGCGTCATTTGGGGTGCAGAAAGAGGCCCTTGGAACAGCCCATGCCGTTTCATGTGCGGGCGACCACCTGAACGGGGATGTGATTATTGTTTTTGCGGATACCATTTTTGATACCAGCGAAACGGTCTCTGTTGAAGGCGCCGACAGCGTAATCTGGCTTAAAGAGGTGGATGATCCCTCCCGTTTTGGAGTTGCGGTTCACGAAGGCGAAACGATTACCGATTTTGTAGAGAAACCAAGTGAACCGATCTCGAACCTTGCTATCATTGGCGTCTACTATTTTAAAGAGGGTCAGAAATTAATGAAAGAGATTCAGTACCTGCTGGATCATGACATTCGGGGGCACGGAGGCGAATTTCAACTGACGGATGCGCTCGACCGCCTCCTGAAGGATGGCAACGTTTTCAAAAAAGCGACCGTTGATGAATGGCTTGATTGCGGGACACTGCCCGCGTGGCTCGATACCACGGCTGAAATCATGGAAAAAGAGAATCATTCGTTTGATGAGTATGAAAACACAACAATTCATCCGCCCGTCTTTTTTGGGGAGGGTGTTGAAATCAGCGGCAGTGAAATCGGCCCGAACGTTACGGTTGAATCGGGTACGACTATTAAAGACAGTACGCTCACAAACTCTATTATCCAGAGCAATGCTACGCTGACCGGCTGCGAGCTGGATCGCTCAACAATTGGAAATTATGCGGAGGCAGAGGGTGCCACAGGTGAAATCCATATCGGGGATCACTCCATATTAAAGCAGTAAGATCCCGGCGGTATGCGGTGAGTGCTGGTGTGGCAGGCTTTTATCGCCACTCTTATGGGCGTGTCTCCTATCACACACCTGGATAGAAGAGGGATTTGGATGTCCCTTAACTCTTGATGGCCTCCAGCGATTCGTCTGCCGCCGAGATGGTTTTATCCAGCATTCCGTAGGATAAGGACCTGGACAGGAACCAACTTTCAAAAGGAGAGGGCGGCAGGTAAATCCCGCGTTCCAGCATCTGGTGGTAAAAATCCGCAAATTGCTCTTTATCCGTTGTATTTGCGGTTTCGAAATTTGATATGACCTCTTTGGTAAAGAAGATACTGAGCATTGATCCGACCTGGTTGATTCCGTGGTCAATCTCGTGTTTTAAGAGAACTTCCCGCAATCCTTTTTTCAGGTAATCTGTTTTCTCTTCAAGCTCTACGTAGTATTCCGGGTGGTTGTTGAGCGCAGAGAGCAGGGCTTTGCCGGCGCTCATTGCCAGCGGGTTGCCCGAAAGCGTGCCGGCCTGGTAAACCGGCCCATCCGGCGAAACTACATCCATAATCTGGCGCTTTCCGCCATACGCACCAACAGGGAGACCGCCGCCAATAATTTTTCCATACGTTATCAGGTCGGCCCAGACATTATATCGTTCCTGGGCACCACCCCGGGAGAGCCGGAAACCGGTCATCACTTCATCAAAGATGAGCACAACGTCGTGTTTGTCGCACAGGTTTCTCAGTCCTTCAAGAAAGCCGGGATTCGGCGGAACGCAGCCCATATTGCCGGCAACCGGTTCTACGATGATAGCCGCAACGTTGTCCCGGTGTTCATCCAGGAGATTTTCTACGCTATCAAGATCGTTATAATTCGCATTCAGGGTGTCTTTTGCGGTTCCTTCGGTGACGCCGGGACTGCTTGGCTCACCAAGAGTCAATGCTCCGCTGCCCGCCTTAATGAGAAAAGAGTCTCCATGGCCGTGGTAGTTCCCTTCAAATTTTATGATTTTATCTTTTCCGGTGTATCCACGCGCCACGCGTATGGCGCTCATGCACGCTTCCGTGCCTGAATTTACCATGCGGACCTTGTCGATGTTGGGAACCATCTGCTGAACGAGTTCCGCCATTTCAATTTCAGCAACGGTAGGTGCGCCGAACGAGGTGGAATTAAAGGCCGCATCCTGAACAGCTTTTACCACCGCCGGGTAGGCGTGTCCGAGGATCATCGGCCCCCATGATCCAACATAATCGATATATTCATTACCATCCTCGTCCGTTATAATCGAGCCTTTCGCCTTTTTGAAAAACACCGGAATTCCCCCAACAGATTTGAAGGCTCTTGCAGGTGAATTAACGCCGCCGGGGATGAACTTTTTTGCCCGTTCGTATAAATACTCGCTTTTTAAAAGCATAATGTGGGTGGTAAGTAGTGAGATGTGCGTATCAAGAGGTTGTCAAATTCCAATACTCACATCTCAGATCTATTAAAAATTAGTCCGTCATATTTCTGAGTGCCTCAATGCGATCTTCGAGAGGCGGGTGGGTGGTAAAAAGTGCTTTAAAGCCTTTTTTCTTTCCGCTGGTGATGCCAAAAGCCTGCATGGACTCCGGAAGCTGGTTGGGAACCTGGCTCTCCTTCTGTAATCGTTGAAGGGCTGCGATCATCCCATTTCTGCTTCCCAGCTGAGCGCCTGCCGCGTCGGCATGAAACTCGCGTCTTCTTGAAAACCAAAACACAATGGTGGAGGCCAATATGGCAAGCACAATTTCTGCAACGATGGTGGTTATAAAGTAGCCAATCCCCAGTCCCTGCTCATTTTTCAGGATCATGCGGTCAACCGCAAATCCTACAATTCTTGCCAGGAACATAACAAACGTGTTGACAACTCCCTGGATGAGTGCCAGAGTAATCATATCACCATTAGCCACATGACCCACTTCGTGTCCCAGCACGGACTTGATCTCCTCGCGGTCAAAACGCTTAAGCATACCATCGCTTATTGCTACCAGGGCTTTATTGCGATTGGCACCTGTAGCGAATGCATTGGCCTGTTGAGCGGGAAATATTCCCACTTCAGGCATGCCAATTCCTGCATTGCGTGCCTGCTCTTCAATCGTTCGCACGAGCCAGCGTTCCGTTTCGTTCTGCGGCTGATCTATAATGCGTAGATTCGTAGTCCATTTGGCGATCTTTTTAGAAAGCAGCAGGGATATTCCCGATCCCAGCATTCCAAACACAAAACAGAAGATCAGTAATGCCTGCAGGTTAAGGTTCGTTCCGGTCTCATCAAGAAAAGACCCAACCCCAAGAAGCGATAGAGTAATGCTGGCAACAACTATAATGGCTAAGTTGGTGCCGAGAAATAAAAGAACTCTTTTCATGTGTAGAAAATTTTATGGTTTGTTGCACTTAACTATGTAATCAATAACTTATCAAAAATCGTGCCGCATCCTTCGCAAAGTATGTGGCGATCAAGTCGGCGCCGGCCCGTTTAAAGGCTATGAGAGACTCTATCATCGCTTGTTCTTCATCGATCCAGCCGTGTTGAGCGGCCGCTTTAATCATGGCATATTCCCCGGAAACGTTGTAGACCGAGACAGGTACATGAACGGATTCTTTAACGGCCCGGACAACATCCAGGTAGGGAAGCCCGGGTTTCACCATCACAATATCGGCCCCTTCTTTTTCATCTAATACGGCCTCTTTTACGGCTTCTGTAACGTTTGCAGGGTTCATTTGGTACGTTTTTTTGTCTCCAAATCCGGGCGCAGAGTCGAGTGCATCCCGAAATGGCCCGTAGAAACTTGAGGCGTATTTGGCACTGTAGGCCATGATGCCGGTAGTTGAGCTCCCCATTTCATCGAGAGCCTCCCGCATCAAAAGAATACGCCCGTCCATCATGTCCGAGGGCGCCACATAATCGGCACCCGCCTCGGCATGACTCACCGCCATTTTGGCAAGCAGTTCCGCACTTTCGTCATTCAAAATCTGCCCGTTTTCTACGATGCCATCGTGTCCAAAACTACTGTATGGATCCATGGCTACATCAGTCATCACTACCAGCTGCGGAAATTCTTCTTTAATCTCCCGCACAGCACGCTGCATCAGCCCATTGCGATTAAGTGCTTCCGTTCCCTTGTTATCTTTTTTGTCATCGGGCACTTTTGCGAACAAAAGCACGGATGGAATTCCCAAGTCACTGATTTGCTGTACTTCATCCATCAGCAAATCGAGTGTAAAACGGTAGTAGTCCGGCATTGACGGGATTTCAGCTTTGCGATTCTTCCCCTCCATCACAAATAGCGGTGCAATAAAATCGGCGGGCGAGAGACTGTGTTCTGAAACCATCCGGCGGATATTTTCTGAGGCCCGAAGTCTCCTGGGTCGCGAATACGGAAATTGAGAATGACTCATTTTCTAAAGGATCGATTTGGTGATCTGTTTACAGGTATGTCGAATACTGGAGATTGGAAAACGGGTACTCTCACAGTGATAAGTGCAACTCACGAATCTACAATTCCAATATGAACAGCCGGTTAAGATCTGTTTGTCATATTCGGTAATTATTCATCAGATGAACTGACATCGCAGGTAGCTGCGGTGTGCCGGCATATGGAGCTGAAAATCTGATGATATGTTCTGATAATTGATTGAAAACGATTATAATACAGCTAATTGATATATCATGCACGCCAGATAATTTAAACCAATGACAGGCGTCATGTTCACAATCGTGGAAGGTGTATGCAAGCGTACTTTACGAATAAAACGATACTTATTACCGGCGCAGCCAGCGGAATTGGTAAACGGTTTGCTGAACAGGTAGCCGGTGCACCTGGAACTACATTGGTATTGTGGGATCGAAATCCCGACACACTGATAGATAACAAGTCGAATATGGCACATGGGGAACGGGTACATACCAGCGGGGTGGATGTATCGGACCGCCAGAGCATTCAGGCCGCTGCCGATGAGCTCAAAAAAAAAGAGATATTCCCGGATATCATTGTAAATTGCGCGGGTGTTGTAGTGGGAAAAATGTTTCACGAACACTCTCTTGATGAGACCCAACATACCATCGAGATCAATACTATTGGGAGTATGTGGGTGGTTCAAGTATTTTTAAATGATATGATTGCAAGAGGGTCGGGCCATGTAGTTAACCTGGCGTCCGCGTCAGGATATATTGGGAACCCGAGGATGAGTGTATATGCCGCAAGCAAATGGGCTGTCATCGGGTGGTCGGAATCTCTGCGTATTGAAATGGAGAAGCTCAAAACCGGGATTTATGTTACCACGGTGATTCCGAGCTACATCAAAACCGGTATGTTTGAAGGTGTGAAAGCGCCGCTCCTTGTACCTCTGCTTGAAACAGATCAGATGGTTCAAAAAATGTTGAGCGGTATCTCAAAAAAGAAAATGAAGATTGAAGCTCCGTTTATGGTGCGTTTTGTACCGCTGATTAAAGCGCTGTTGCCGGCGGCGGCTTTCGACTGGGTGGCGGGCCGGTTTTTGGGTGTGTATCGTTCAATGGATTCATTTACCGGCAGAGACCGCGGGTAATAAGATGATTCAGCACAAAATTACTTGTTTTGGCCACGTATTTTGAGCCGGCTGATAGATATAGTCCCGGTGAAATCGTTTAAAATTGAATGTCGTATGTCGTCAACGATCAGCACTTGTTTCATCAAAAAGAAGCCATTGGATTGTATTGTGTGGTTTTTACAACTGATGTTTAGATGTTCAAACGACATCTCTGCACGTGAGGCCACAGTAGGGGCGGATGGTATTTAACAAAAACTGGACGTAATCCGGGAAAAAATGCAATACGAACAACTGATTCAGGAACAGCGCAAATATTTCCAGGAAGGCAATACGCGAGAGCTCTTTTTCAGAAAAGAGAACCTTGAAAAGCTGAAACAGATGCTTATCGAGCATGAGCAGGATCTCTGCAGGGCGGTACATAACGACCTTCGTAAACCGGACATGGAGGTTGTTAGCTCGGAACTACTTACGGTAATCGAGGAAATCGATTTCCATTTAAAAAAACTGTACGAGTGGACAAAGACAAAAGGAGCCCGTGCCAACTTGTTGTCTTTACCATCCAAAAATGAAGTCAGGCGAATGCCGTATGGCGTTGTGCTTATTGTCGGAGCCTGGAACTATCCTGTAAACCTGCTGTTGCTTCCGCTTGTAGGGGCTATATCCGGCGGCAACTGTGCCGTATTGAAGCCTTCGGAACTTGCGCCGGCCACATCGGCACTGTTGCGGAAGCTGATTGGCACCACGTTTCATCAGAAGTATATATCTGTTGTGGAGGGCGGTGTAGATACAAACCAGAAGCTGCTTGACCAGCGCTTTGATAAAATCTTTTTTACCGGCAGCACGCGTGTTGGCAAAATTGTGATGGAGAAAGCTGCGAAGCATCTGACACCTGTGACGCTCGAACTCGGCGGTAAGAGTCCCGCCGTGGTCCATAAAGATGCCGATATAAAAACAGCCGCTCGCCGAATAACATGGGGAAAATTCATGAATGCGGGGCAGACGTGTATTGCACCCGATTTTGTGTATGTTCACAAAGATGTGGAGAGCGAGCTGCGCAAGGAGATAAAAAAATCGATTAAAAAATATTACGGCAAAAACCCCAAAAAGTCGAAAGATTACGGGCGGATGGTAAACCAGGGGCATTACGATCGGGTGGTGAACCTGATGTCAGGGGCTGCTATACTGTCCGGCGGAAGTAAAGATCCTGCGGAACGATACATTGAACCAACGATTGTAGGGAATGTGGACTGGGGACACCCTGTAATGAAAGAGGAGATCTTCGGTCCTGTACTGCCCGTGGTAGCTTACGGAGATGAAGAGAAGCCGTCTGACAATCTGAGGCCGATGTCATCTCCACTGGCGGTCTATATTTTTTCAGAAAGCGAGGCGTTTATTGAGGATTTGATTACCAATGTTCCTCACGGCGGGACGTGTATCAACGATGTGGTTATGCAGATCGTGAATCCGAATCTGCCGTTTGGCGGGTCGGGCAACAGCGGGATGGGGCAGTATCACGGTGAGTACAGTTTTGAATGCTTTACCAGGCCACACGCCGTTATGCATCGAAATACATGGCCGGATCCATCATTTCGGTATCCACCGTTTGGCAAGAAACTCTTTTTATTGAAGAAACTGTTTCTCAGGTAATTCTGTGAATAAATTGAAAGTCACTTTATCGGTTCGGATACTCTCCTGTTCAGGCCGCTGAGTGATGTTCAATCCGCGCGAAAGCAACAACTTGCAGAGGATAAATCTACTCTTTTATGACATACGAAACAGAATATAAGGCACTTGTAGCTGATCGGCAGGATGACGGCGAGGTCTCTTTGTCTGTGCAAACACGTGATACTCGTGATTTACCCAAGCACGACGTGCTGATTCGTGTAGACTACTCATCACTTAACTATAAAGATGCACTATCGGCCAGTGGCAATCGTGGCGTTACATCATCCTATCCGCATACACCGGGGATTGATGCCTCAGGAGTAGTAAAAAAGAGCCGGGACCCGCGGTTTTCAGAAGGAGACGAAGTGATCGTTACCAGCTACGATCTTGGACAAAACACGCCGGGTGGGTTTGGAAGATACATCTCTGTTCCGGGCGACTGGGTTGTGCCGCTACCGCCCGGACTATCGATGAAAGATAGTATGATATTAGGAACGGCCGGTTTTACTGCTGCATACGGGATAAAAAAAATCGTGGAATCCGGTATCTCACCTGATGATGGTGAAATCGTTGTCACGGGGGCAACCGGGGGTGTGGGATCATTGTCGGTGCGTTTGCTTTCACATCTTGGCTATTCCGTTGCGGCTGTTACGGGGAAAAAAGAGAAAAGAGATTTTCTAAAAACCCTGGGTGCAGAACTCATTTTGGAACGAGGGGACATTACGGAGGTTCCCGGCAAACCACTGCTATCGGCACGGTGGCCTGGTGCTATTGATACCGTGGGTGGTGCCATGCTGGATGCCGTCCTGCGTCAAACAGCTCATAACGGTGCGGTTGCCTGTTGCGGAAATATTTTGGGGGGTAAGCTTCAAACGAGTATCTACCCATTTATCCTGAGGGGAATCTCGCTTCTGGGTGTTGATTCCGGAAATTGCCTGATGAAGGACCGCAAAGAGATCTGGAACCTATTGGCAAGCAGCTGGCACCCGGGTTCCGATTCACTCAGTGATATGAGCAGGCAGCGTCGCCTGTCTGATGTGCCGGATGAGATTGATGCTATGTTGACCGGGAATCAACATGGCAGAGTAGTTATAGCCCTGCGTGATTGATAGACCGGTTCGATTTCCGGCCGCTTTTTTTTGGCCTCATCGCCTTGTTCAGCGGTTCAATAAGATCTTTCTCTGTAATTGGTTTTACGAGATAGTCGATATAAGCCGTGTCTTTTGCACGTTTCATGTTGGCCTGGTCAGAGTTTCCGGAAAGATATATGACAGGTACAGAAGAAAACCTGCGGATTTCAGACATGGTTTCAATGCCGTCCATTTTACCATTCAGAGAAATATCCATCAGAATGACGTCGGGTCTTAAATTTTTGATCTTGGAAACAGCTTCTTCTCCGGTCGAAGCTTTACCTGCTACTTTGTAGCCAAGCTTTACCAAAAGACGCTCTTCAACAAGAGATAGTAGCATATCGTCTTCAACGATAAAGATGTTCCCTTTCGTGTCGCTGTTCATTTTATTCAGATTTAAGAGGTCCGATTAAATTAGGAAAAATTAATATTAAAAAATATTTATTTTTTCTCTACGATTCTCTTATCGGCAACCAGCCCGCTGAGTTAAGAATTATTTCTCATTACGCGAATTATTTTGAATAGATTCAGAGTTGTATAAAGGTTTGAAGTAAATAGCCCAGATGCAGGCGAAAACGGGCCGGGTGCTTTCTAAAGAAACTGCTTTAAAAAGCTTGATAGTAAGGTGAAATCAGGCAATATTTACGGGTCTGTAACCATGAACCAATGATGATTAACAGCCCATGAGTAAGGCCACACCCATAACGAAAGAGAATCCATTTTGTATCTGTTTTGTTTGTCTCGGCAACATTTGCCGAAGCCCTACAGCCGAAGGTATATTTCAACATCTTGCAGAGGAAAGAGGGTTGGGGTCCTATTTCTATATTGATTCAGCCGGAACGTCAGCGTATCATATTGGTGAGAAAGCCAATAGCCGAAGTCGTAGTGTAGCCGAAGAAAATGGTGTGAAACTAAAATCCAGGGCTCGTCAATTTGATGCTGCCGATCTCGAAGAGTTTGATTTAATCCTGGCAATGGATTCAAGTAACTACCAGGACATACGTCAGCTTGATGTTCAAAATAAATTTGCTGAAAAAATAAAAATGATGAGGGAGTTTGATCCGGACTCTAAACATCATGACGATGTTCCGGATCCCTATTATGGCGGTATGGATGGGTTCCAAAACGTTTACGATGTGCTTTACAGAAGCAGTGCCGCACTTCTTGATCAATTGGAACAGCGGGTTGAAGAATGAGACGAGGATCGCACAGACGTATCTTACCTTCTGCTTTTACGTTCGTTGACAATGGTTCAGGCATGCAGCGGTGAGCGAGCAGCATGTGTAGGGGCTCGCCACCTGCCTTCACAAATAGAAAATTATGATTCCAGATAACATAACGAAGTATCTTCAGGATAAGATGGGGGTTGAAGCGACCAACTCCGTGCCCGTTTCAGGTGGCAGTATCAACCAGGCCGCGAAAGTAGAGACCAGGAGCGGGATATTTTTTCTGAAATGGAAAAGGGATGCCCCGGAGAGGTTTTTTGAAGCTGAAGCAAATGGATTAAAGAGGCTCAGGGAAGCTGATTCACCATTGCGTGTTCCAAAGGTCTATACGTACGAATCGGATGCCGGCGGCTACGGTAATTTCATACTTATGGAGTTTATTGAAACAGGTGGCGGATCAGACCCGTCATCATTTGGGGCCGGTCTTGCCGCGCTTCATACCGTCACATCCAATCAGTTTGGGCTGGATGAGGATAATTTTATCGGAAGCCTTCCGCAGAGGAATCGGCGTCACCCGGAATGGAGCTCGTTCTTTATTGAAGAACGAATCACTCCGCAGCTTACAATGGCCGTAGATTCAGGTAAGATGGACCGGCAAGACGTAAAAAACTGGCAGCGGCTGGCCGACCGGGTGGATGATATGTTTCCGGCATCGAAGCCCTCTCTTCTCCATGGAGATTTGTGGGGCGGCAATCACCTGTACGACCGAAACGGCAAAGCCGTTTTGATTGACCCGGCCGTCTATTTTGGCCATCCGGAAGCGGATTTGGCCTTCACAAAATTGTTTGGAGGATTTCAACGCTCTTTTTACCAGGCATATGAATCTGTAAATCCATTGGACCCTGGATTCGAAGAGCGCGTGCCGGTTTATAATTTATACCCGCTGTTGGTTCATGTGAACCTGTTTGGCGGTCACTACATACGTCAATGCAAAACCGTATTAAGTCGATATTAAACCTATGGAACCTTATATAAAAACAATTCCCCACGACAAAGCCGGTCCGGAGCTGAAGGCAGCATACGATGACATTTTGAAAAGCCGCGGCAAGCTGGCCGAAGTACATAAAATACAGAGTTTAAATCCAGATGCACTGCTGGCTCATATGGATCTCTATATGAGTGTGATGTTTGGTAAATCTCCGCTGAAACGCTACCAGCGTGAGATGATGGCCGTCGTTGTATCATCGGCCAATGGGTGCGCCTACTGTATTAATCACCATGAACAGGCGCTGCTTTCATACTGGAAGGATGAGGATCGGACGGCTTATTTACAGACCGACCGCTCGAAAGCCGATCTCTCGGCGGTTGATGCACAACTTTGTGACCTTGCCGAGGTGTTGACAAAAGAACCATCTGCAGATTTCAGCGGCAGAGTTCGTAAATTGAAGGATACCGGGCTGGACGACCGGGCCGTTCTGGATGCTGTGCAGGTGATTGCATACTTTAACTTTGTGAACCGATTGGTTCTTGGCCTCGGCGTAGACTTTAATGAACAGGAGATGAAAGGATATAAATATTAATATATGCTGAGTGGTATTCTACGCTTTAAAAAATCAAATCGACCGCCCAGAGTGGTAAGTCTTGTACCCTCCCTGACAGAGCTGCTGTTTCACCTGGGGGTTGGAGATTTTGTCGTAGGCAGAACACGTTTCTGTATTCATCCGGCTGATAAAGTCGGGGATGTGCCAATCATCGGGGGGACAAAGAACCCGCGGGTTGAGAAGATCAGGGAAATTGAACCGGAACTGATTATAGCCAACAGGGAAGAGAACAGGAAAGTCGATATTGATCAGCTGAAAAAATCGACGGAGGTCATGCTCACAGAGGTTGAATCTATTGAGGATGCACTACTTACCATTTACGATATCGGAGAGCGCATGGGGGTTGAAAAAAGAGCCGACACTCTCATCAGAAATATCAAGGCGGCTCAAAAAAAGGTGCCTGATGAGCCGCCTCAGCGCGTGGCCTACTTTATATGGCGAGACCCGTGGATGACCGTTGGACGGGATACCTACATCCACTCGGTCCTGGAAAACTGGAAACTTGAGAATGTTTATACCAACAAAACGCGATACCCAAAGACTACGTTTGATGAACTGAGGCATAAGGATCCCGAGCTTATATTGCTGAGCAGCGAACCATACCCATTCAAGGAGAAACATCTCACTGAAGTTAGCCGGGAGTGCCCCAATGCCCGGGTTCTGCTGGTAGATGGAGAGTGGTTCAGCTGGTACGGATCACGAATGCTGCAGGCATTTCGAAAAATGAATTCGTTTCGGAAAGCAATTTCATAATCCCAAGGAGCAGAATCACTGCCTATCGTATCATAAAGATCGTATATTACGTTATCATTTAAAATAAAAGCATGAAACAGACGACAGGCCTGGTACTTTATATACTCTGTATACTTGCGGCGGGCCCGCTCCATGCACAGGTAGGTTCATCCATAACAGAAGAACAGGCAGCGGCTACCCGCGCCTATATCGACGGTATTATCCATTTCGAAAACGAGGAGTACGAAGAGGCCCTTGACCAGCTTACCTTCGCTCATATGAAGCTATCGGACGAGCCGGGGGTAAATTTTGCCCTGGCGGATGTCTATCTGGCCACCGGTGATCTGACCAATGCCTCCTACTACGGTAAAATTGCGGTAGACCAGGAGCCGGAAAATAAGTGGTATCACCTGAAACTGGCTGAGATTTATGACAGGGCGGGACGAAATGAGGCAACCATCAACGCATACAAATCGGCGTTGAATTATCACCCGGAGGATACGGATATTTTATTTCGGCTTGCGGAAGCGTATGTGGATTTTGGGGAGTTATTAGAGGCCAACAGTATTTACAACCAAATCATGAAGCGGCGTGGAACCGACTTTAATATTCATCTGCGGAAATTCCGGAATTTTAATGCCTTAAAGATGAGAGATTCAGCTCTTACGGAGCTTGAAAACATGCGCGAAATAGATCCGGGTAACCTGACGACCCTTCGGACGATCAGCCAGTATTACATGGAGCTGGGTGAAGATGAATTGGCACTTGAGGTATTGAACGATGCCAGGGAGCGAAATGCAAGAGACCCTCAAACGCTGCTCCTGCTGGCCGAAATTTATGCAAATCAGTCGGAATGGGAAAAGCTGGGCGATATTTTTGTGGGAATGCTGGAAGATCCGCTGATCTATCCATCTCAAAAACAGGAGCTTGTTCGCTTCATCTATTCGCAAAACCAGGCAAATCCGAATGTTGAGCTCCTCCAGGAGGTGACGGCCGATATACTGGAGGCATTTAGTGAGAATGAACCTGACTATGGACCGGCGCAAATTTTGGCGGCTGAATTCTATCTTCAGCAAAATAGAAGCCGGGAAGCTCTTGAAAAGCTAAAGCAGGCCAATGCGGTGATGCCCGGACAACCCGAGGCGTGGAGACAGCGCATACAGCTTCTTTTTTCGATGGAGCGGTATGATGAGGTCATTGCAATTTCCGATTCGGCAACAACCTATGCACCTGACGACGCTTTTATCCAGTTTTTTACCGGCATCTCCTATATGCTCACCGAAAGTCCGGCCGAGGCCTTACCATGGTTGGAGCAGGCGTCATATTCGCCGGCAAACCGCAATTTCAGGTCGGTAATTTACGGTTCTCTCGGGGATGTGAGGCAGGAGCTTGAGCAGTGGGATGAAGCAAAAGACGCCTATGAACGGGCACTGCAGCTTGATCCGGAAAATCACAATGCCATGAATAACTATGCGTACTATCTTTCCGAAAAAAATGAGAGGCTTCAGCACGCTCTCGAACTTGCGGAAAAAGCAGTTTCCTACCAATCGGGTAATGCCGCATACCTTGATACACTTGGATGGATCTATTTTAAGCTTAAAAACTATCAGAAGGCAAAAGAGTATATTGAGCGATCCATAGATACGGGCGAAGCGAGTGCAGAGGTTTTTGAGCACCTCGGGGATGTGTACCAGGCGTTGGGTGATACTGAAAACGCCGTTAAATATTGGAACAAAGCGCTTAAAAAAGACTCTGAAAGAGAGCATCTGCTTGAACGAATTGAATCCGCCCAATCGTGAATCTGCTAAAAATAGGCACGTTTTTTATAGTCACCGTGGTATTTATCAGCGGCTGTCGTACCAGCCGGCCGCTGTCAAACTATGACGATATGGCCCCGGCGGCGATTTCGAAAGATTCACTTCTCTCAATCATGCCTGATTATCGTGAAGAGTTGCAAACATTAACCGGCAAAGGACGTGCCCTGGTTAGTGAACCGGGCGGAAGCGAGAGGGTGACGGTTGATTTTAGCTCCAACAGGCAGAAAAGTCTTTTAACCATCCGGACAGCCATCGGTGTAGAGGGCGGACAGATACTTATTGAACCCGATTCACTTCTTATTTATAATAAAGTAGATAAGATTGCGCAAAAGGTTTCAGCCCGGCAAAGTGATATCAGCAGCGTGGGGTCAATCGCCTCGCTGAACATGCTGGATCTTTTCAACTTCAGGATTGACGAGCGGTCGATAGATCGTATTCTGGATGGCGAAGATCACTTTATCGTGCTTCTAAACAATCAGACCGTGATAGAAGTAGATAAATCCGAAGGGGTAGTTCATCGCGTAGACCGCTCACGGTCAGACGGCTCTGTGCCGTACCGTTTAATAGAGTATGAAGGATATGCGCTGATTAATGGGTTTCAACTGCCACGGAAAATCACCATTTTTAGCGAGGATGGAGAGTCAAGGGCCATTTTCCTGGTTCAAGATCTTCGTGTAAACGGAAAACTGCCTGAGCTGTCCATTCAACTGCCCGACGATATTTCCATATACAGGCCATGACTATGCGATCTCTGTTTTTATGTATCATACTTTTAGGTGCCATCATCGCCGAGGTGAACGGACAGACATCATCGTTCGAGGAGCGGCGCAGTGCACTTAACTCCCGCCAGGAAGCCACGCGCACCCAGATTCAAGATCTGCAAGAACAGATCAACAACTATCAAGAGAGGCTTGGAAATGCTACTGAACGATATGATGAAACCTATCAGCAGTACGAAGAGCTGACAAGGCTTATTAGGCTGCAGGAGGAAAAAATACGGCAGATGAGGAGGGAGCAGAACCAGATTGAACAAGAAATTGATCTTGTTGAGGAGAATCTGCAAATGCTTGAAACAGAACTAAACGAGCTTGTTGATAAATATCAGTCCACGCTAACGTATATCTATAAGCACGGTCGTACAACGGAACTCGCACTATTGCTGACATCAGCCTCGCTCAATCAGTTGATGGTACGATCTTACTATCTCAACTTATTTGACCAGCACAGCCGGGAGCAGGTGGAAGAGATTCGCCGGAAGCAGCAAGAATATGAAAACAGCCGCGAAGAACTTGCTGAGGCCCGAAGTGAGAACCGGGAGGCACTTGAATCTATAGAGACGGAAACAGAGCAGCTTGCCCAAAAAGAGGAACAGCAGAAACGCAATGTTGAGATGCTGAAGCGCGATCGCAATAATCTTGAAAACCAGGTTAAAATACGGCAGGATCAGCTAAATGAACTGAGTGAAACACTCAGTGACCTGATTTCGGAAGAACAGAGACTTGAAGAGGCTGAAGCAGAGCGCCGGCGGAACCTGGCAGCGGCATCCGAGATAGAGGATGACGAAGAACGGATGGCGGCTGAAGAACGGTATTCCACCCCGATTGGAAGCGCGCGGCCGGTGAGTGCGGAGGAGATGGTACAGTTTGAATCCAAGTTTGAAAATTTACGCGGCCAGATGCCGTGGCCTGTGGAAAACGGGTTAATCACTGAGCGGTTTGGTGAACGGGTGCATCCTGTGTTCGGTACAAAAACGAATGTTCCCGGTGTGGATATTGCAGCTTCACCCCGATCGGAGGTGCGCGCCGTGAGCGATGGCTATGTCTTTGAAATCGTACCCGTGTCGGACTTTGGCGAAGTTGTTCTGGTAAAACACGGCTCCTATTACACGGCCTATGGCAATTTGAGCAGTATCTATGCAAGGAAAAATCAGGTGGTTCGCCAAGGGGATACCCTGGGGCTTTCGGGAGATGAGAATAACATTCGGGGAGAAGTGCTCCTGTTTTTGATCCGCGACGGGCGTGAATTCGTAAATCCCGAAAACTGGCTTCGGGATTCACTGCAATAATACCCAGCCTCCGCACCCGCAGGCGTATGCGTTATTTTAAATTTACAAACTGCAGTGGAACAGAAAACGATTTTTTCTTCAGAGTTCGGATCACCTCCTGAAGTTCATCGATTTTTTTCCCGGTCACACGCACCTGGTCGTCCTGGATAGCCGGCTGAATTTTTAGCTTCAGGGCCTTAATCTCCTTCACGATTTTTTTTGCTGTTTCGCGATCGATTCCTTCCTGAATCTCAATACTCATTTTTACAGCACCTGAGCTGCTGCCCTGTTCAGGCCCGAATTCCATGACTTTAGGTTCAAGCTTACGCTTGATGAAGTTTTTGATCAGCATTTCCCGAACAGCCTGCATTTTCATGCTTTCGGCGGCCACAATCTCAATCTTCTTCTCTTTGCTGTTAAAGTTTATCTCTGTATGCAGCCCGCGGAAATCGTAGCGTGTTGCCACCTCTTTGCGGGTGTTATTTACGGCGTTGTCCACTTCCTGGACGTCTAACTGGTTCACAATGTCGAATGAGGGCATACAGCGGATAACTTTGAGTTTGGCGAAAATTAATGGCGTGGGGTAGGATAATATACGGTATCCCAAAACCAAAGTTCACAAATGAAGCGCGTAAGAGCAGATATTTTTTCGTGTAAGGAAATGCCCTACAAAACAGCGGAGCTAATTTGTACAGATTTTTATTATAGGATTCAGCAGAGAAATCAAACATCATAAAAAAGAGGTTTAGATGGGGAATGAAAAACAGGAAACGGACGAATTTAAACCGCGGGGAGCAATTGCCTTCTTTATTGCCCTGATGGTTCTTTTCATGGTCATTTACTTTGGCATGTACTTTTTAATGTTAAGCAGGGGATAGACAATGGATAAATCAGAAAAATTGGCATTAAGTTTAAGCGGATTACTATTGGTGATCTTTTTTGCATCTATTGTCTACGCATCAACAGCAAGGAATATTGATGTGCCAACATGCATAACAGATGTTGAGCCCTTTACCTCGGACACGTTGTTTCAAACCGGTCCCGAGAGATACGAATTGCAATTACTTGCCCGGATGTGGGCATTTGCTCCCTCTACCATTCGCCTGCCGGCAGGCTCCACCGTCGACCTCTATGTAACCTCGCAGGATATCATCCACGGGTTTAAGGTTGAAAGGAAAAACCTGAACCTGATGGCCGTACCTGGAGCAATAAACTACATGCAGGTGACATTCGATGAACCCGGGGAATACAGGTTTGCCTGCCATGAATTTTGTGGTGCTGCACACCATACGATGTCCGGCAGATTTATCATCGAAGAGGCTATTGACGAACCCGAAATCACAGAATAGGAGAAAAAAATATGCTTACCAATGACTATTCGTTTCGGTTTTCGCGGTCGTCAAAATATCTGAACTCTGTACTGTTAATTATTCCGATGGTTCTGCTGTTTATCGGGGTGTACGGAGGCTTGATGCAGACCCTTTTCAGGGCCGGCATGATTCAAAGTGATCCCTTTGTCGGGGGAGACTACTACAAGGGGCTTACATTTCACGGGGTGCTGAACGCAATTGTGTTCACCACATTTTTTGCTGTAGCACTGGGAAATGCCGTTGTGCCATACTCCCTTAAAAAAACACTGAATGGCAAGATTGCCTGGGCATCCGGTATTTTGATGCTGGTGGGTTCTGTTGTTGCAGCGGTTTATATTCTAATTGGTGAAGCTACTGTTCTCTATACATTTTATCCTCCGCTGCAGGCACATCCCGGGTTTTACGTCGGGCTGACACTTCTTGTGGTAGGCTCCTGGCTGGCCTCTTACAACTGGGTGCCAATGTACCTGGAATGGCGTAAGGAGAACAGGGGCAAAAAAACGCCACTCGCCGTTGTCGGGATTTTTACAACCTTCATTATTTGGTTTATAGCCTCTCTTGCCGTAGCTGTTGAAATACTATTTATGCTGCTTCCATGGTCGCTGGGACTGGTAGATGAGGTCAACGTGATGCTGGCCCGAACCCTCTTTTGGTTTTTTGGCCATCCGCTGGTCTATTTCTGGCTACTGCCGGCATATGTTATGTACTACGTATTTATGCCAAAAATTGGAGGAGGTAAGCTCTATTCCGATATGGCAGGCCGGCTTGTATTTATGATGTTTATTGTATTTTCAATACCTGTGGGCACACACCACCAGTATATGGATCCGGCCATTGGTGCTCAGTGGAAAATGCTGCACGGTATTTTCACGTTTGCTGTTGCGCTGCCGAGTCTCATAACTGCTTTCACCATTGCAGCATCACTGGAGTACGCGGGCCGGAGAAACGGCGCCACCGGCCTCTTTGGCTGGCTTGGAAAATTGCCATACCTGAACAGGGAAAAATGGTTTTTCTCCTACCTGATAACGGGACTCTTTATTTTCATTTTCGGCGGCATTGGTGGAATTATTAATGCATCCTATCAAATGAATACCGTGGTTCACAATACGGCATGGGTTCCCGGCCACTTTCATCTCACCGTGGCGGGTCCTGTATTGCTGGCATTCCTGGGCGGCAGCCTCTACCTGATTGGCCAGTTTCTGAGCAAAGAGATCAGGTTTAAAGGCCTGGCTGCGTTTATGCCATACGTCTACACAATTGGCCTGTTCATCATGTCGTACGGGCTAAAAATTGGTGGACTGAAAGGGATGCCCCGAAGAACCAACACCGGCGCTTCGTATGCAAACCCTGACAGTGTGCTTTTTCAGGCGGACTGGATGCCATACATCAATATGACGGTAGTGGGGGGAGTGATCATGTTTGTGGGAATCGTAATGTTTTTAGTTCCATTCTTTGCAACCGTCCTATCAAGAGGATCAACAGGCACAGAGGCTGACGATGGAGGCGTGGATATTAAATTCCCGATCTCCGAATCGCTTCATGATGAAGAGGCCAAATGGCTGCGAAATTTCAAGCCGTATATCATCATTGCAATTATCCTGATTGTACTCTCCTATACGCCTGTAATTTACGATGTGCTGCAGGCCACGTACGACGGATCACTCCCATACTCGCCAAACAGTCCGGTACCGCTAAGGGAGCAATGATAGTTTTAAATTAGAATCATCAGAAAAATGGATCAGAGAAGCCGATATTTCTCTCAAACAGCAGTTTACCTACTGCTGTTTGTTTTTAGTACAGTGTCATGCAGTGATCTCTCCGTTGAGAAATCTCTGGCAGACGAAGACTTTCAGCTTGTAGACCAGGACAGCAGTGAGGTAATCTTCCCGGGTACGTTTAGCGGCCATGTGACTCTTGTCGGGTTCGTGTATACGCGCTGCCCCGATATCTGCCCGTTAATTACATACAATATGCGGGATGTTCAGCAAGAACTGAGTGGAGAGGATGAGTTTATGCTTGTAAGCATCTCATTTGACCCGGAACGGGATACACCCGCTATTTTAGCAGACTATGCGTCAAATTTTAAGTTGGATCAGTCGAACTGGCGTATGCTGACCGGAAACCCACAGGTTGTAAAGCAAGCCCTGGATGAACTGAGTATTCGTACGTTGAAAACTCCTACAACCTTCACGGAGGATGGCGAAGCCCAATATTTTATCGATCATACCGATGAGGTTGCGTTGATCGATCGCCATGGGAATGTTCGCAATACGTATCCCGGCAGCGAGATGGACACCGATGAAATTGTCCAAGATATTCACACGCTTTTAACGGATAATTGATAACTTTGCGTGAATGTTGACTTAGTACAAGATGTTATTATCAAGTATTAGGACATTCGGCCACTCATTGAGTTTTAATGACAGCTGGTACAGAACTTTTCAATAATCAAAATAAACCAAAACAATAAGATGAAAAACATAACAATTAGTTCAATTTTATTTGCGCTTGTATTTATGCTTGCCGCCTGCGGTGGTGAGACAGAAACTACAACGGATGAGGCTCAGGACGAGATGCAGGAAGAAGCAATGGCGGCTGATGACGGAGTCCGAACGATTGAAATTGTAGGCACCGATGATATGAAATATAAAGTTGCATCAGCCGAAGATGGCCTTGTTACAGGCGATGCCTCGGGCGAGATGATGCTCCTCGAAGGCATTGAAGTCTCACCGGGTGAAGAAATTCGCATCACTTTGCGAACGGAAAGCTCTCTGCCCGCTTCGGCAATGTCGCACAACATGGTGCTGCTATCCATGGATGCTGATGTAGATGCATTTGCACGCGCCTCTATCCAGGCAAGCGATAACAACTATATCGCAGCGGAATATGAAGAGTGGGTGCTTGCATCAACGGATATGCTTGGCGGCGGTGAAACCGACACGATTACCATTACTGCTCCTGAAGAGACGGGAGAGTACGACTATATCTGCTCATTCCCCGGACACTACAGCGGCGGCATGCAAGGCAAGCTGATTGTTAGCGAATAAGTCACTCTATCTTTTTTAATTAAAACCCGGTCGGTATGTACTGCCCGGGTTTTTTTATGTTTGCTTGACTCATGCATCGGGTCCTTTGGGTATTAAGGACTACTCCCGGATGATGATTTATCCCCATTTAGATAGTACAACGCAAGTAACAGGAGCAACAGGTAAACGGTCAATGCGAGAAGTACGGCGGCAAAACCAGTCGTTATCTCGTCAAAGTAGTGAACGGGTGCATTGATGAGAAGAAGAAGGGGAAACCCAAGAATGAGGGCAATTCCACTGCCGTACACAAGGTTATAGCTGACCGGCGATTTCATATCTTCGTCAAGAATACTCAGTAGAAGCAGGCCGGATTGTAGTGTACCGGTCATATTTCCATAAACGGCGGCTGTGCGCTCAAGCTGATAATCAGAGAAAACCGAGCTGCAAGTATTCGATACCAGCCAATAGGTTGACCCCACAACAATAACGGAAATAAGAAGCAGCGGCATCCAATATGCGGCGACTACTGTAAAACTGATGGCGGCTATCGATGCAGCGATCATCAGGTCCATAAAGAGGGTCGATATCTGCGTCATGGTGGCATCTTTTATAGGGTGTGCCAAACCAAATGTATCGATTGCTTTTCGAAAGGCAAGTGCAACAACGGCAGCAAATACGAAGTGAAAAGACCACAAGGTTGAAGCCTCCTGTTCTGCTCTAATAATATGCAGCCCATGCTCAGCAACTATCAACAGGGAATAGGTCAGCAGGTAGACGATTCCAATAAGCCCCGTATGCAGTACGAGGGAGCCGGCAACTCGTGATGAAGCTGTTAAGAAACCGGACGGCAGCATATGTAAACCTGTTGGCAGGGAAACGGTGGATGGTGGAGTGTGCCCTTTTTCAAGATATGTGGCTTCTCCTTTTACGATTCCTCTTTTGACAACCCAGACTCCGGTGGTGTATGCCGCCAGGAAACCAGCCGCAGCAAAGGTAAGCCCCACAATTCCCCCCGACTCAAACCCGTAAGCTTCCCATTGCTGGCCAATGGTGAACGCGATGCCGGGATTCATACCAAATGCGAGAGGGGGCAGCAGGCCTATTCCGGCGAATAGGCCGGGCATCAGGGTGTAAAGGAGCAGAAATGTGATGGATAGGCCTAAAATGCCCTGGATCAGATAAGTACAGATAAATAGAATCCCGGTCTTTACGGATGATAAACCGATGTTTTTATGAGGAGCCCTGAGGCTTAGCCCGATGAACAGCAGCGCCAGCAGATGGTAGATATATACTCCAAGACGGTCGGATGTCAGGTTGATCCACTCCAGGCCGTTGCCGGCGATAAGCAATCCAATGGTGCCGCCAATCAGATTGGCCGGAAGAAGGCTGCGCCTCAGTAAGCTGCTTCGGGAGCGAAGAAGCATACCCGCTGCGATGAGAAGGCCCAGCCAAGCAAAATCGAGAAACAACCGGCCGGCGGAGATATCAAACGCCCAAAAGCTCATGACGACCTCCGCTCGGGAATTTCACCTGACCGTAGACGCGAAATATAGTGCTTCCACTGCAGGGGGCTCGACTTGTTAAAGGTCAGTTGCCAGGTCTGCTCCGGTGTT
>JAAAOB010000065.1 GCA_009909035.1 Bacteroidota bacterium | reverse complement strand
CCCGGATGGTTTCTGTGCGCGTCTCCACAGGTTTCCACTTTCCATCGTGCAAATACTCCCGTTTGCTCTCATCCCGGAAGGTGATTTCGTACCAGTCCATCACGTCCGCCCCGGTATTGGTGGACCCCCAGGCTATGTTCTCATTGAAACCCACAATAACCCCTGGTGCTCCCTGGAGTGTAACGCCATAGACATTGGAATTTGGGGTGTGGAGCTGCACCTCGTACCAAATGGAAGGCATACTCATGTTCAGGTGCATATCATTGGAAAGAATCGGGTACCCGCCGGCTGTTTTCGATCCGTGCGCCACCCAGTTATTGCTGCCGTTCAGCGGATCGGGCTGCCAGGGCGCGATATGGCGAATATAGGATGGTCTATAGAGGCTGTCCGGCGGTTCAGGCAGCTCCGGTGAGAATTCCCACTCCTTGCCGGGTGGAATAATCGGCTCCATTTTTGAAGGACGCGAACTCAGGTACTGGTCAACGAATTCGTCACCGAAATAGGCGAGGGAGTTGCTCATACGAAAATCATCCGAACGGCTGGCCAGCATCTGAGTCATATATTTGAGCAGAAGTGTCGTTTTCAGCGGCTTCCACTCCTCCGGCTCGGTATCCAGAATTTTATACTCCAGCGGGAAGGTTTCGTAGCGGAGCGTTTGCACATAGGCGTTTACCCCGGCGGTGTAGGCGTTGATGATACTGCTGACCGTATCGTTCTTCATGACTCCTTCGAGTGCACGTTCGGCACCAAACATCATGCCCAGTCGCCGCTGATGGCGGTCATACTCAATCAAATCCGGCCCCAGCCACTCCGAAAGCCGCCCGCCGGCAGCGCGTGTTTGAAGCTCCATCTGGAACAGGCGATCACGAGCGGTGATGTATCCCTGGGCAAAGTAGAGGTCTTCATCGGTTTGGGCAAAGATGTGGGGTACATCCCGTGCATCGAAAAAGATCTCTACAGGTTCATTAAGTCTGCCGGACGTAAGCGTGATCTCTCCGGTAACGGGGCGTTTTTCGGCGTTGGCCCAGAACCCTTGTGAGGGGTGAAAGAAAGATCCTGCCGGCGGAAGTGGATCCACAGGAAACGAAAGGAGGATCATAAGCAGAACAGTCGCAATAAGTGTCGTAAGGAATGGAAGTCGTTTTTTCATACTGTAGAACCGGGTTTCAAATTATCCAAGATTAAAGAAAAGTGCGGATTAATGAAGAATGAATTTTCCGGATGATGAATTATTTAAAAACCGGACGATTTCTGTTTTAAACTTTCGCATGTCATCTCAATTAGATATTCTGTGATGGTATGTAATTAAACGCAATGTAATGATCAGTCGAATGAATCGTAAATCACAGCTTTTTTTACTTTTAATGCTCCTTCCGTCGATCGCAGCCGCCCAGGTACACTCTTTCGAGGAGGTCGTTGGGCATTCAAGCGGCGAGCGAATAACCAAAACGTACCAGATTGAAGACTACCTCGAGTATCTTGATGAGGCGTCCGACCGGGTGACGATTTTTGAGATCGGAACCACCTACAATCAGAAAAGGCAGATGGGTGCCGTGCTTACATCGCCGGAAAACCATGCGCGGATTGATGACATCAGGGAAAACGGCCATCGCCTGGATGACCCCCGTGTTACGTCATCAGCCGAGGCGGAGAGAATAATAGTAAACCAGCCGGCCATACTCTACCTGGCGGGATCGATCCACGGATTCGAGCTATCGGGCACCGAGGGTGTGCTAAAATTGCTGGAGCATTTCACGACATCGGACGACCCGGAAACGCTGGAACAGCTCCAAAACACGGTGATGATTATTGATCCAAATATCAATTCGGACGGCCGGGATGCTTTTGCAGAAGCCAACCACCAGGCGCTCGGGCGCACCATTCACGCGGATAACGACGACTGGTCGAACGATTTTAACAGCTGGGAAGCCCTTAAATACCGTACCAGCCACTATTATTTTGACCTGAACCGTGATTGGTTTGCACATACACATAACGAAACAAGGAACAGGGCCGCAATTTTGCGGCAGTGGCGGCCTCAGGCCGGGGTGGATGCGCATGAGATGGGTTCGAACAGAGAATTTTATGTCGATCCCCCGACAGGTCCGGTCTCCCCGCTTTTTCCCGAATACGCAAGCCGGTGGTTTGAGCGCTATGGCGATGCCCATGCCTCTGCATTTGATGAAAATTACGTTGAATACACCAAAGGAGAGATCTTCAACTTCTTCTACCCTGCCTACTTTACTTCCTACCTAACTCACCAGGGGGCTGTGGGCATGCTCTATGAACAGGGATCAAGCCGGGGGTTCGCCCTGCAGCGTTCTGACGGGTCGGTTCGTTCGTTGGCGGATGCCGCCAACCAGCAGTACCTGGCGTTCCGGGCTATGGTGGAGCTGTCGAGCAACCGGCGATCCGAGCTTTTGACCGACTACTATGAACAGAATGTACGTGCAATAGAAGCCGGGACAGAAGGGACGGTTCGCTACTTGATTACACAGCAGGCAGACCCGGCCCTGGTGGCAGAAGCCGTTAACCTGTTGATGCGCAGCGGGGTTGAGGTAGATCGCCTTACGTCGGATACATCGCTTCGTAATGTGACAGACCGGGAAGGGGAAAATGCGGGAGACCGGACATTTGATGCGGGAACCTATGTAATTGAAGCCTCGCAGCCGCGCTATAGCTTTCTTCGAAACCTGCTCGATCCGGAAGTGCCGATACCGGATTCGTTTATCGAAGAGGCGAGAGGCAGGCTGGACCGGGGTGAAAACCCGCGATTTTACGATATCACGTCATGGTCACTCCCACTGCTTTTTAACCTGCAGGGGTTCAGCAGTTCTGACGAGAGGAATCTCGACACGGAGCGTGTAACGGAAGCAGTAGAAACGGGAAGCCAAACGCCGCTGCAGCGGGCACAATACGCCTACTTGCTGGATGGTAACCAGTCAATGGCACTTTCGGCCATACCGTATCTCAGGCAGCAGGATATTCGTGTGCACGTACTCTACAAACCTACCCAGGTCAACCAGGTGCCATACGCCTCCGGAACCGTCATTGTCCGGACCGATGGAAATATTGACAAGGTACATAGCGCTATGATAGAGATGAAGGAGCGGTTTGGACTGGATATCGACCCTGTTGACAGCGGCCAGGCGGATAGAGGCTTTCCGCCGCTTGGTTCCATTGAAGGCACACGAATTTCTGAGCCGAACATTGCGCTTGTGGGGGATCACCCGGTGAACGCTTACTCCTTTGGGTGGGCCTGGCACACGCTCGACCGCACGTACGAAATACCACATATCGTACTGAAGACACGGTCTGTGGGGAGTACAAAACTGGAGCGGTTTAACGTGATTGTTTTGCCTGAGATTATGGATGGCAGCACGTTTGCCGATTTACTGGAAGATGAAGGCATTGCACGGCTGCAGCGCTGGGTGAAAGATGGCGGAACACTTGTGGCGCTGGGATCAGCCTCAGAGTTTGTGAAAGAGCACCTGGAGCTGACGGAGCTAACCTCATGGTATGACCGGGAAGAGAACGAGGATGCACAGCGTATCAACGTACCCGGCGCCTTTTTTGCAACAGAACTGGACAGCGAGAACTGGCTTACATCCGGGTATAGCCACGGTTTTCCTGCACTGATTAACTCCTCCCGCGTGTTTATTGAACCGGATGGTGCTCCAACACCCGCACGAAATACACCGGTAACGGTGAGTGAAGGAGATGCAAAACTATCGGGCCACAGCTGGGAGGAGAATCTCAATCGAACGCCGGGAAGCGTCTTGGTTTATGAAGAGAAACTTGGAGCAGGACGGGTCATTGCTTTCGCGGAAGATCTAAACTTTCGCGGCTACTGGCGGGGCGCCAATCGCTTGTTTCTTAACGCCGTAATACTTGGGCCCAGTGCTCCATAACTTAAAAGACAAAAGAGTGCAGATCGAAACGGAGCCGGCGAATGATATACATACCGGCTTCAGTTGAATGGGGTCAAAACGATATAATGAGCCCGTTTCTAAGCGTATATGTTAGTTCCGGTGTGTCAATAACCGGCTCAACATCGTAGGTCAGCGTAAATCGAACACGGTACGTGAGGTGACGGGAGATTTCCATGTTCAGCTGGTTCTCCGACGTTATTCGCGGTTCAAAAAAATTGGTTGGCTGCGCCTGGTAATACCCGATCATTAGCAGGTCCGTCGTGTCACTCAGTTTTCCGCGGATGGCCAGGTTTGATGTACTTTTAATCAGCTCATTCCGGATGCTGGCCTGCTCATCCGTACCCCACTCTTCGTATTCGTACATCAGGCCGGAGACAACGCTTCCGCGAATGGTGGGACGGTCCAAAAAAGTGTACTGTACGGATCCACCGGCTAGGAATCGCTCTTGCAATCCCAGGTTTTCGTTATACTGAAACTGGGTGAAAAGCTCGGGAGAAAAGGTTTGCTGCTCGTTAAACGTGCTTCGAATATGAAAATACCCATTACTGATAACACTGGCGCCATCCACGTTAATAAGTTCCACACTGGTTAAGAGCAGGTAGCGGTGTCGGCCGGTAAAATACGCGGCATTGGTTTCATTACCGAGCTTGAATACACGTTCATTAAACTTGCTTAAACTGACATCGAAGGCTGTCTCGCCAATCCATGAGGCCGTTGTGTCCGCATTGGCCTCTGTGCGGAAACTCTCAACATTTAAGACCTGGGCTGATAAATTTGTATGTACAAAAAAAGAGATCGCCAAGGCGATAAAAAAACAGCAGGAACGGGTACGATTCAACATGCGGCAGGAGTTAAAAAAAGAGGTGTTTTAGTTTTTTTAAAAAAGAATACTATGGATGACAGAACCATCTGATGCGGTTCAACAAAGCGATAAAGGTACGAAATGGCCGGCTGATCTATAAATTTAAGTTCGGTATCTGCCGGCTTTACTCATAGCTCGCAAGCACAACACGATCATTTTTATTGAACTTTATAATACATTCATTAGTAACAAAAAAGAGCTGGCTACTAAACACAATCGTTGATCCGTTTGCGTCCATATTGTGCGTATAATGAGACAGGTTAGCTGTTTCCAGTTGCCTGATTACATTTGATTTTGTTTCACCAGCCGAAAAATTACCGCACAGATAGTAGACTTCATCGTTCCCCGTTTTCCAGAGTAAGGTGAATACAGTAATAAAAACAGCCGCAATTAAAAGAGGAATTAGGAGTTTATTG
Source organism: Bacteroidota bacterium (assembly GCA_009909035.1). Classification (GTDB taxonomy): domain Bacteria; phylum Bacteroidota; class Rhodothermia; order Balneolales; family Balneolaceae; genus SW132. Next base: position 577 of record JAAAOB010000065.1, on the reverse strand, counting down.
TTTTTTAGCTTCATCCTGATTTTTGTAAACACAACGGCTCCGCAAATAACGTGCACCGCGATTCGCTTTTTTATAAATGACAAACACATAATCTATCAGATTCCTATGAAAAAGCAAGCCCGTGCCGGGTTAATTTGCTTGTGCCTGCTTTGTTTTACAGGAATGAATATCTTAAATCTTGAGGGTGGCACATCGTGATCCCTTTGGTAAAAGTCCCCTATTGGCTTCGCTGGAGAGCTTGGACGCATGAGTTTCGCCAGGCGGGGAGCAGGGTGTTGCGGGATACCGCAAGTCTGCCCTAAAGGAAGGGTCACCCGACCATGGCGTTGTGTCGGCCACCGGGCAGATTCAGGGTCGGCCGCCACCAGAGGTGATCGTAATCCGTGTTCCCCAGGTTCGCGGGGCTGGGCGCGGGCCTATCATCCGACTCCTCCGAGATCACCTGGCGACTGCCCCTTAGGCCCTGACATTACCCATGTAATTTTGAAAACACCCTCTTGAATCCATTTAAAGCTCTGATTTTATTTGTTTTAAAACTGTTATGAATATTTCTATAACATAACCCGTCTATCCCATT
>JAAAOB010000081.1 GCA_009909035.1 Bacteroidota bacterium | reverse complement strand
CCTGCGTAGAAGTAGTCGGCAGTTTCCGATATCAGCCCTGAAAGGGCGAAAGCCCGTTCATCATTCCTGTGTGTCCTGTACCCTGTTCTGGGCTAACTATACTATACGGTATCGGCCCATTGATCATAGGCCGATGCCGTCGCCCTTTAAGGGCCCACTTTGCTAACGTTTACGAAAGTTGAGTTAGAAAGAGAGCGCCATAGGCGTGACATGTCCGTAGCCCCAGGCCGCTGCGAAGCGGTGGCCTGGGGTTAAAACGCGAGCGTGATAAGGAGAGCGCCGTAGGTGCGAAATATCCGCAGCGTTCCAAGGCTGCCCACCTATTGTTGCCCGGTGATCGGTTTTATTGAATACGCCTCGGATCAGCTGGATAACTATTACGATGGATAACAAATTCAGGGCTCAATGGATACAACTCAGAGATAGGCCCGGTTCATATCCAGCGCCGCACCTTGCTGCAGTAGGATGTGAATTCCTCTCCAAATTTCTCAAGCATCACCCGTTCCTCCGGGAGTATCTGGAATCGGTTCATGTAGATGATGTAGAGTGGCAATACCAGAAGTCCCAGCGGATGTCCTAATTTTAAAACAGCGGCCAGCAAAATGATTAACATGCCGAGATACATCGGGTTCCGGCTCAGCCTGTAAACCCCTGATCTGACCAGCGAACTGGCGTGATCCGGCTTATGGGGATTGACCGTTGTTGACTGAAGCGCAAACTGAAGTACCCCGGAACCTCCGGCAATTACACCTATGGCCAGAAGAGTCTTAACAACCCATCCGCTCGCCCGAATATCAAGTACCGGAGGGAGAAGGGAATCGATGCCCCATGCCATCCCGATACAAATCAATAATATAGCTGCCGGCGGAAGTTTAAGCTCAAGTTTTTTCAAAGGAATTTGCTATGTATGTGAATCGGCTGTGTACAGTTAAAAGCGATTTAATTGAAATAGTACCCATAAGCCGTGAGACAGGCAAACAGAGTTCGTCTCCAAAGAAATTAAAATGAAACACCTGGTCCCCATACTCAGCATTACCCTACTATGAAGAAATATGCGAATCGTTGATTATATCCTTCGGTTTGAGTATTGTTTACTATGATCAATTCACAGTTCCTATCTCTGTCACAGTCACATACTCAGCAAATAACGCGGATAGATGTATGCCAAAGACCAAGAAAGCGAAAAAGATTTTTGTACTCGACACCTCTGTACTTCTTTACGATTCAAGCGCCGTCAAAAATTTCGAAAAGCATGACATAGCAATTCCGATTACCGTGCTGGAAGAGCTGGATTCGTTCAAGAAAGGGAATTCCGTTACCAACCTGCACGCCCGGGAGTTTATCCGGTACCTGGACAAGATCTCCGATGCCAACATGATGCAGAAGTGGATTCCACTGAATGGAAAAACCCACGGAAAAATCCGTGTGGTGAATGACGAAGACAGCGCCGTAAATGCAAACGATGTATTCGGGTCTGAGAAAAATGATCACCGGATACTGAATTCTGCATTGAAGCTGCGAGAGTCCGAAAAGAACAAAAAAGTTGTGCTGGTATCGAAAGATATCAACCTTCGGCTAAAAGCCCGTGCGCTGAGCCTGGATGCCGAAGATTATGAGACCATCCGAATCAAGGATATCGACCATTTGTACCGCGGGAAAACCGATCTCAGCTTTAAGGATAACGGCCATATTAACCAGCTCTACAGTGAAGGAAGTCTTGATCCGAAGAAGCTGGAACCATCGCCTCCGGTCAGCAACCACTACTACATCCTGAAAAACCATTCCAGTTCTGCGTTGGGATATTACAATCCCGCCTCAGATAAAGTGGAGCTGGTAAACCGGGTAAACGCATACGGAATTAATCCCCGTAATGCGGAACAGACATTCGCCCTGCACGCCATTATGAATCCTGATATTCAGCTGGTCTCCATAACCGGAGCTGCAGGAACCGGGAAAACGCTGCTGGCCCTTGCCGGTGCACTGGAACAGCGAAGCCTCTATCGGCAGATTTTCCTGGCCCGGCCCATTGTGCCGCTGAGTAACCGCGATATCGGGTATCTGCCGGGAGATGCCCAGTCCAAGATCGATCCCTACATGCAGCCGCTTTGGGATAACCTGAATATCATTAAAAACCAGTACAAGGAGTCGAGCAAACCGTACCAGAAGCTGGATGAGATGGTGCAGACCGACAAACTATCCATTGTGCCGCTGGCCTACATTCGGGGCCGAAGCCTCAGCAACGTCATCTTTATTGTGGATGAAGCCCAGAACCTGACGCCCCATGAAATCAAAACCATCATCACCCGGGCAGGCGAAAACACGAAGATTATTTTCACGGGCGATATTTTCCAAATCGATACCCCCTACCTCGATTCGCAGAGCAACGGGCTTTCGTACCTTGTGGATCGCCTGAATAATAACAGGATCTATGCCCATATCAACCTGGAAAAGGGGGAGAGATCGGAGCTGGCGAATTTGGCGAGCAAGTTTTTGTAGGGTTGTTTAAAATATATTTCCGCCAGCCGGCAGGGAGCTCATACTGTTTGATTAGAATAGGATGCGCGGGTGTTTTGTAGCTGTGATGTGGAAAGAAATCTTACTCAATGCCGGTAACCCAACCTTTACACCCCTCACGTGTATCGCTGTACGCTCACACGATCTCCCCTCGATGGGAGATGATGGCTTTGTGGCCTGAAAGTGATTGAGACCGCAAAAAAATTGTCAAAAGAGCTACATCTCCAACACACCCCTGACCCCAAAATCATAGCTACGCTCTATTTTGAGGGTCTGTCCCCTCTCGAGAGGGATTTTCGAAATCTATATTAAGTGATAAACCCAAAGTTGTTCACTGCCTTTGCAACCCAACGTCCATCCACTCGTAACTCTACTGTATAACGTAATCAGGAAAGTATATGCAGAAGATTATCGAGTCGGTTCTTATTGCGCTGAATAATATCAGGGCCAATCCTCTACACACGTTTTTATCAACTCTTGGAATGATCATCGGGGTAGCATCTCTTGTGGCGATTCTTGCACTTGGCGACGGGCTTGAACAAACGGGGCGCGAGCAGATTGAGTCTACGACCAACATTCAAATGATGCGCGTGTCTTCAAAAACGGTGAATCTAAACAACGGCATAAGAATTCCGAGGGATACCGTTTATAGATTCAATGCTGATGCGGCCCGATCGATTCAGAACCGGGTTTCAGAATGGGGATATACAGATATTTATGATGAGAGCTCCCGAATGGTGATTCACGGAGATTCATCCCTCGCAACTTACATTCAGTCAACAGTCGGAAGCTTAACCGATTTCTCTGATGCGACGTTAACGGGCGAATTCATTACTGATGAAGATATCGATCGTGACGCAAAAAAAGCTGTTTTGACACAGCCGCTTGCAGAGATGTGGAGCTCATCACCTGAAGAGTTAATTGGTGAGAGGATCCGATTTGAGGGAGAATCTTTTGAGGTGATTGGCATTTATAACGATGATTCACGAGGTGCTCGTGTCATTATCCCGATTACAACCTATCTAAAGTATCTATCCGGAGATCACTACCCGTCCCTGATATTTAAAAGCCGAAATGTTGAGGATCTGCCGGAAATGAGAGCCACAGTAGGAGGGTGGCTCGATGAAAATTTTGAGGAGGGCAGTGATTCTTTTGATGTTTTTACCTACCAGGGTCGCGTGGAGCAGTTCAGCCAGGGGATACTCATCTTTAAGCTTGTGATGGGCGCGATCACCGGGATTTCGGTTCTGGTTGGCGGTATTGGAATTATGAATGTACTACTGATTTCGGTAACAGAGCGGACAAAGGAGATCGGCATCCGAAAAGCGACCGGCGCCCAGAAAAAGGATATCGTGATGCAGTTTCTATCGGAGTCCGTCACAATTTCTATTGTAGGGTGTGTGATTGGCTGGATCGTCGGTATCGCCGGGTTGTTCGGGCTGGTGGAGTTGATTAATTACCTGACAGATATCACTTTCAGAGCTGCACTGAGCTTTGAAACTGTGTTGGTTGTAGCAGCAGTGGCGCTGGTGGTTGGGATTGTGTTTGGAACCTATCCCGCATGGAAAGCTGCTAATCTGACACCGGTTGATGCGATTAGAAGGGAGTAGGAATAACCTACATACCTGAGTTCGATTAATATCATTACGGAATTGCACGTAAAACAGTCCAGGAAAGGCGTTTGTTTAGCACATTCAATTCCAATACTGTCATACCGGACATTGATCCGGTATCTCCAGCCTTTTTGTAGACGGGAGATTTCACTCCGCTGGCGCTTTGTGTTCAAAAAATGAGCGCGTCAAGCGCGGGATGACGCCCTTTCTGTACTGTTTTACCCATTTTTTCCATTTATTCAAATCGAACTCAGGTTACATGTAAAAATTCGCCTTATAAAATGCAGTAAAAAATAAACCAGGTCATCGCAAGATTGAAGCCCGCGTGTGCGATGACGGCTCCGAAAATGGATATGGTTTTCTGCCGGCACACATAAAACATCCGTCCGGCTACGTACATGAGTCCCATCCAGAGCAGGGCGGGAATAGCAAGAAATGTCCACTCTCCCGCACTGAATACGATTCCAAAGTGCGCCAGGTGTACGGTCGCAAAAGCGGCACTGTCAATCATGGAGGCTCTGTTATCCCCGAATCGGTCCGTAAAGCACCGATGGATCAATCCTCTGTAGAGAAATTCTTCCCCGAATGGACTAAAGGTCATTCCAACCAAAGCAAACATGAGGAAATAGGTCAACAGGTTGCTGCCTGTCAGCTGATCTTCTGGTACGGAGCTGTAAGATTCAGAAATGTAGACAAACCAGTTGGAAAGTGTGTCCTGATACAGTAAATCACCGATCCAGAAAATGAGGGCACAGAGTAAGACACCGAGAAGGAATGAAACGGTGAGCCATTGAACATTTTTCGGAAAGGTGAGTCCGATCGATTGCCGGCCCTCACGTGTGAGAAGCAAGAACGGAGTCAGTATCATGATCATAAATATGACCGATGTTAGACCATAACTACCGCTGCGGTTTGCTTCGAGAACGATGAAAAAGCGGGAAATGCCAAACAGCAGAATCAGCGATAAGCCAAGGTGCCAGCTAAATTTTAATTTGTGAGATCGGAATGGAGTCCGCATTTGATGTAGGGATCAGAACATCCGTTGATATGATTTTTAATTTTTAAGTGGTTTAATTCCCCAACCCTCTGGGTCGGACAAGATAAAAGTTCCCTTTCCCCATCGGGATCCCTCGCGGGAGAAGGGGGAAGCGAACGGAGAGAGCTGGGGGATGACCCAATAGGCGTTGATTCAAGCAAGTAAACAATTTTTATAGACTCAAAAATTTTACTAATCATCCCCCATTGCCCCTTCGAAGGGGGACACTCCAAAATAAGCTTGTATTGAGCAAAAAATTAAGGGGTCTTAGTTGATACCTCGCGGGCTCTGCCCCGAAAAAGTTCATTCATAAACCTTAAGCAGGTGCCTTTTTGATCAGGCAGCAAACTGACATCCGATACCTATCCTCTGCCGGAACTGAAAAAAAGCACATAAAAATCATACGTTCTTAAAAAACGACTTGTTTCAGGCAGGTAGTCAGGCGGTCAACTGATTCATCACTCCTTTTACTCTTGATTATCCTTCCGGATCACCTTGTGATCAACAGACCATTTGCCGCCGCCGTAGATAAGAAAGACCAGCAAGAGCACCAGCACAACCAGCGAGTATTCAAACTGGGAGCCCGTTGTCAGCATGGTATCCTGGCTGTCGATCAAGAAGACGGCACCAAACAGAACGGGTAATTGAACAATTGAGGCCAGCCGGGTGAAGAGTCCGAATGCCAGCATCAGTCCGCCCACAAGATGAGCCACGGCAACATAGTGGGCGATGATGAATGAAGAATACTCCATATTCTCCTCAATCAGGCCGTAAATATCGTTAATGTTTTCGATAAAGAAATAGCCCTTCATAAAAAGCAGAGCGCCCAGGAAGATCCGGAGCAGTTCAATAGCGTAGTGCCGGTTGGCGGTCATCCAGTTTTTTTCTGCCTTGTCCTTTGAATACTCCATATCTCCATAAGTTTATCGAATTATCCCCGATACCTTTCCGCTGACGGTACTTAAATTTACAAGATTACAATAAATACCCAAATCTAAACGGTACAGCGTAACGTAGTTTCTGTCAAAATGTTGGGTAAAACTGCGGAACGGGTGTGCATGACAGTCAGAGATTCTGAATTTTGGAATCGGTTCCAGCGGCTGCAGACTTGTATTTGGCGACAGTTATGTTATCATTTGATATATGAGCTTTACAAAAAAAAGTAACGCCAGTTCGATTTTTACATCTGTCAAATACCACCAAAAGCCAACCGGGAAGAGCGTTATTTCGCACTCGATGCGTGGCATGACATCATGGGTGATGAATGAATGGTACGAACGCCTTTTGCGGACGGCTTAACCCATTATTTTTCAATCAAACTCAGGCAGCAGTGGATGTTCCATTTACTGAAATAGCTGATTTTTATTCATGGTTCGTTTCCACAACAGGTGATCAAATCATACTGTTAACCTCACACACACCAAAGCCGTGCTTTTGACCTGAGCGCGGCTTTTTAACAGAAAAGTGGAGTGGATTCGGTGTCCGGACCACACGGTTTACCCCCGCCGGGTTGTCACAACCCCCGCCACCACAACGGCGGAACCTGTATACTGCATGACAGTGAGCGATTCATTCAATAGGACAATTCCGAACAGTAAACCGAGCACCGGCACAAGGTTTTGATAAACGGACGTTTTGACCGGTCCCACGTTCACAATGCCGTTGTTCCAGATCAGGTAGGCCAGCCCGATGGAGAGTGATCCGCTGTAGACCATGCCGCCCCAGCCCGCCAAAGAGACCGCTGTCCAGTCCGTAGATTCAGGTGAAAGAAGCGAGAGACCGCTAAGCAACACCGCCCCGGTTAGTGTCATCATACCGGAAAATTGAAGGGCCGTGTATCGTTTCAAAACCTGTCTGGAGCGGATCGTAAACACGGCCCAGGTGACGGCAGCACAGACAATAATGAGATCTCCCCGAAAGGTATCTGATGCCAGGCTAAGCGGGTTGGCTCCGCCGCTGACAATTGCCGCCACGCCGGTAAACGCCAGAACAACCCCAATAGCTTTGAGACGGGTCATCTTTTCGTCTGTAAAAAGGTGAGAGAAGATCGCGATCCAGATCGGGATTGTGCCGAGCATAACGGCCGCATTGGCCGAGAGCGTAAGATCGATACCTACAATAAACAGCCACTGGTACAGTACATTGCCAATCAGCCCGATTCCCAGCAGGGGAAGCCAGTCGGTACGGGGCACGGAGAACCAGGCCCGTTTCCAAAAGATGATTCCCCAAATAAGGGCGGCGGCAAGGATGAATCGAAACGAGTTAAAGCTATAAACATCAACCTCGGAAAGACTGGCTTTCACCACCGAAAAATTCAGCGCCCAAATGATCGCTATGGTAAAAAGTGTAAGATCCGTAAAGGGGATGTTCGGGAAGCGTTTCAGATCCATCGGTTGGGTTTAATCGGGCAAGAATATAATCAGATCCGCGACCTATTGGAAGGATCAATGTGCACTTGTTTTCTGTCCATCCGTTTTTCAGACGGCCGAACCGGACGGCGGCTATTTACCGAACCAGCGGTTTTTATACTGTGCAAACTCTCCATTTTCCACGAGCTTCAGGTAGCCAAGATTGATCTCTTTCCGAAGCGGGCTTCCTTTTGGAAGTGCAAAACCGTAGGACTGCTGTTGAAAGATAGCGCCGGTCACCTTTACGTTCCCGTACCCGCTTTCCGATGCGTAGTGCTGCAGAACCGGCGCGTCGTAGACTACGGCCGCTGCGTCTCCGGACCGCAACGCCTCTACGGTTTGATCAAACGTTGTATAGGTTGCCGCGTTGATGCCGTTGTCAACAAGGAAATATTCCGCTGCACTGTTGCGCACCGTGGCTACTTTTTTGCCGTAAAGATCATCCACGGATTGGATGTTGCTGTTAATCTCCTGCAGGGTGACGGTACTGGTGATGGTTGCCGTGAAGTATGAAAAGGCAAAATACCCGGCAAAAATCCAGATCAATCCAAACACCCGTCCCGGCACACCTTTTGGCGTCTTATCTCCATATCCTACGGTGGTTACCGTTACGGCCGCCCACCAGATGGAGATGCCAATCCCTTTCCAGTAGTCGTTCGGAAAATCATCGTCTCTGTCGCGTTCAGCATACCAGATGATGTGGGCCGATATCAAAAGTACGCCAAAAAAGAAAAGGAAAATGGTAACGACTTCAGGAGAGAAGATGATCGACAAAATAGCCCGCGGAATTCTGCTGATACTGCCGGAATCTGCGGGTACAAGGATCTGAAGACCTGTTTTGTAGTAGGGATGCGAAAAATCAAATGACTCCTCACGATCCGAGGTTATGCCAAGCGCGGCTGTGGCAATATCGGCCTCCCCCCGGCGGACGTCATCCAGCATCTTGGCGATACTGTTGACACTGTAGATGGTGTAGTCTAACCCGATTTCATCGGCTATGCCCTTGAACACATCAATGCTGAACCCGCTGTATTCCCGGTCGCTGTACTGCACGAGTGGATCAACTTGCTGGGTTACCACGCGGATTCTCCGTCCGTCGGCGACACCCGAAGCCGACGTTTCAATCATACCAGCCCTGCCGGTGCCCGTAAAAGGATTTTCCAGTCCGGCGTTTGTTAAAGCCTCCGTAAGTTCCTGTTTGTGATTGCGAATCCATTCTCTTGCCTGTTCGCGGATTTGATCGAGGCTGCCGCCACCGCTGGCCATCTCCGCATTTTGCTCCTGGATATCTTCCAGTGGGATGCTAAGATTTTCAAACAGGATCTTCAGATCGGGATGGTCCTCAATAAACGTACGGTTGGCTACTACCCGGATATCATTCAGATCATACCCCAGGGTAATCGGGCTTTTTGCGGAGCCTTTCAGATTGGATATTTCCGCTGGTCCCTCTACGGGAACATGAAGCCACTCGACGTCCTCCCCCGGGATAATTTCACCCAGTGTCCAGTTTGGGGTCCAGGTATAGAGTAAAAGCGGCTGCCCATTTTCCCACTGTTCAATCGCATCCCGGGACAGTGGGTTGTAGTCGCCGCTAATCTGCTCCACCGTCTCTTCAAGGTCCAGTTCGGCAATATGTTCGTTGATGCGGGCGTGGCAACTCCAGTCCACATTACACCCAATGAGGTCCGCTTTACCGTTGCCATCGGTATCAAATCGCCGGGCGATGTCTGGGTCCCGCAGCTGTTCCAGCGACTCTACATCCAGCTGCCGGGCCGATTCCATATCCACGAGATAGCCTTGAAGGGCACCGCGCCGCACCTCGTACCCCACGGCCGTAAGTTGGTTTTCGGAGTTGTGTTTGTTAATGAGGGACTGGTGGAGCGGAAACCAGCCGTTTACCCAGAAATCGACCGATCCATCCGCCGCGGATCTGTAAAATGCTTCCGCCGTCATGGTCTGAGCTGGTGCTACAGTGTATCCCATATCCTGTGCCAGCAACCGGAAGACTTCGGTTTGAAACCACCCGGTATCCCACGTGGCCCGGGCCACTGTCAGTGTATCGTTTGTAACATGAGGTGGTGCAGAGACCTGGCCGGCAATCAACGAGGGGGAGTGAAAAGCAGATGCAGTGATCACGATTGCAAGGAGAATCCGATGGTTCATGCTTGTAAAATTCAAATGTATTGACATTATACTAAGCTTAGTAAAATAGTTGATAATATTGACACTATACAATTCTTTATCCGGTGAATCGATACGTAGAGCGGGTCGCTGACCCGCTTCTCAATAACCATTCAAATAACGAAAAGGTGTGTCAGGGGGATGCGTTTGTTGATTGCCTGGTCCTGAAAAGAAATTGATCCAGTTGCAGGATCTTTCTCCCCTTGGCTCAGGCGAGCGGAAACGTAGAGCGGGTCGCCTGACCCGCTTCCCAAAACCCATGCAAATAACAAAAAGATGAGGTAGGGGAAGGCGTTTGTCAATTGCTTGTCCCGAGAAGAAATCGATCAAGTTGCAGGATCTTTCCCTCTCGGCTCAGGCGAGCGAATACGTAGAGCGGGTCGCCGACCCGCTGCCCAACCGCCATGCAAACATCGATTAGCTGCGGTAAGAGAAGGCGTTTGTTGATTGCTTGTCATGCAATAGAAATCGATTCTGTTGCAGGAACTTTCCCTCTCGGCTCAGGCGAGCGGAAACGTAGAGCGGGTCGCCTGACCCGCTTCCCAAAACCCATGCAAATAACAAAAAGATGAGGTAGGGGAAGGCGTTTGTCAATTGCTTGTCCCGAGAAGAAATCGATCAAGTTGCAGGATCTTTCCCTCTCGGCTCAGGCGAGCGGATACGTAGAGCGGGTCGCCGACCCGCTTCCCAATAACCATGCAAATAACGAAAAGATGAGGTAGGGGAGAAGGTTTGTTTTGGCTAACGATGTAAACCGGTGTTCATGAAGCGCAAGTGGTTGCGGAGCCTGTCGAAGCGGGAGATTCGACCTGCGTAAAGCGAGTCTCCTGACTCGCTTCTGATAAACCGATCAAATCAATGAGAGTCGTGAGAGGGGGAGGCGTTTGTTGAATGTTGATCCGTAAAAGAGGACTAATCCGTTGACCAAATCTTTCCCTCTCGGCTCAGCGAGCCGAGCTACGTAGAGCGGGTCGCTGACCCGCTGCCCAACCGCCATTCAAACATCGATAAGCTGCGGTAAGAGAAGGCGTTTGTTGATTGCTTGTCCTGAAAAGAAATTGATCCGGTTGCGCGATCTTTCTCCCCTCGGCTCAGGCGAGCCGAGCTACGTAGAGCGGGTCGATGACCCGCTGCCCGGGCTGCTGTGTTTGTTTTTAATATATTCAAACGTATATGTTGCTCATAAATCATGGGTCAGAGATTGGTATCCATAACAATATTTTTGAATCAGTCTAAATGCTCTTGGTTGGAAATTTGATACAAATTGAATATTAGACTTCACACGATTAAACGTTTATTTTAAAAGAGTTCAAGACATATGTTATGAAGAGACATCTCTTTAAAATACCAATGATCCCATGCCAGTTCTAGATTCGCTTAAAAAAGAAGCTTTAAAGCTTGATGAAGAAGATCGATTACACCTACTTCTTAAACTTCTCGAAAGTTTCGAACCAGATGCAGAAGAGCAAAATTCGATACAAGACTGGGTAGAGGAGGCGAATACCCGTTACAAGTCCTGGAAGGAAGGAAAAATGAAGACAATTTCTGAAGATGAGGCGTTTCGGGAAATCAGAAGCCGACGAAAGGATGACGATTGAATTATTTGAAGCTGCACTTTTTGATTTGAATAAAAGTTATGATTACTACTCCGACATTGGTGCAGAACTTGGAGAGACCTTTTTGAGAGACATCGAGAGAGCACTATTTGAAATTAAGGAAAATCCTAAAGCCAGTTCTAAACATCCAAAATACAGTCATCTGAGACTAAAAATATGCAACCGTTTTCCTTTCACAGTTATTTATCATCCAAACGTTAAATCCGACACATACTACATCATTGCTGTGGCTCACCATAAAAGAAATCCGAATTACTGGAAAGAAAGGATCTGAAAGGATATTGGATCGGGCTATATTTACTCCGTTGTTCCCCTCGGCTCAGTCGAGCGGATACGTAGAACGGGTCGCCTGCCCCGCTGCCCAACACCCATGCAAATATCGAAAAGATGTGGTAATGGAAGGCGTCTGTTGATTGCTTGTCCTGAAAAGAAATCGATCCGGTTGCGTGATCTTTCTCCCCTCGGCTCAGGCGAGCGAATACGTAGAGCGGGTCGCCGACCCGCTGCCCAATAACTATTCAAACAACGAAAAGGTGTGATAGGGGAAGGCGTTAGTTTTGGCTAATGATGAAACCTGCTGGTCATGAAGCGCAAGTGGTTGAGAGGCCTGTCGAAGCAGGAGCTTCGACCTACGTAAACCGATCAAATCAATGAGAGTCATGAGAGGGGGAGGCGTTTGTTGAATGTTGATCCGTAAAAGAGGACTAATCCGTTGACCAAATCTTTCCCTCTCGGCTCAGCGAGCCGAGCTACGTAGAGCGGGTCGCTGACCCGCTGACCAACCGCCATGCAAACATCGATAAGCTGCGGTAGAGGAAAGGCGTTTATTGATTGTCTTTTCGGAAATAAATCGATCCAGTTGCAGGATCTTTCTCCCCTCGGCTCAGGCGAGCCGAGCTACATTTCCCGTGCTGCTTTTTACCTGTTGGTTTTACTCTATTCCTTATTATTTTAAGCCGTCTTCTGATGTTGACCGGAACTGTATCTTCAACCCAATTTCCCTCTATGATGAATCGAAAAATCCAGCTCAATGAGTCCGACATTCCCACGCACTGGTACAATATTGTTGCCGATATGCCCAACAAGCCGCTGCCGCCGCTGAACCCCAAAACACGGGAGCCGGCCGGGCCGGATGATCTCAGCCCGATCTTTCCTATGGGCCTCATCGAACAGGAGGTGTCGGCTGAGCAGTATATTGAGATACCGGATGAGGTTCGGGAGATCTACAAAATTTGGCGACCCACACCGCTGTTTCGCGCTACCGGCCTCGAGAAGATGCTCGACACACCCGCAAAAATCTATTACAAGTATGAAGGGGTGAGCCCGAGCGGATCACATAAACCGAACACCGCTGTGCCCCAGGCGTACTACAACAAGCAGGAAGGTGTGAAAAGTATTACCACCGAAACGGGTGCCGGCCAGTGGGGAACCGCCCTTGCGTTTGCCTGCTCCCAGTTCGATATGAACTGCGAGGTGTATATGGTGCGGATCAGTTACGATCAGAAACCGTATCGTAAAGTGATGATGAATACGTTTGGAGCCGAGGTGTATCCCTCACCAAGTGACCGTACCGAAGCCGGCCGGAGGATTCTAGCCGAAACGCCCGATACCAGCGGCAGCCTGGGTATTGCCATCTCCGAGGCGATTGAACGGGCCGTGGGCGATGATCAGACCAAATATTCCCTGGGATCGGTACTGAACCACGTGCTGCTTCACCAAACCATCATCGGCCAGGAGACGATCAAGCAGATGGAGTATACGGGCGACTATCCCGATATCATCGTAGCCCCGTTGGGCGGCGGCTCCAATTTCGCGGGGATCTCCTTTCCGTTTCTAAAAAACAACCTGACCGACGGACAAACCACCCGGTTTGTAGCTGTGGAACCGGCCTCCTGCCCCAAACTGACCCGCGGGAAATTTATGTACGACCATGGTGACAGTGCCGGCTACACGCCGCTGCTGCCGATGTACACCCTTGGCCATAATTTTACGCCGGCCGCCATCCATGCGGGCGGACTCCGCTACCACGGCGCAAGTGTGCTGTGCAGTCAGCTCCTGAAGGATGATCTTATTGAAGCGGTGGCCCTGCAGCAGCTCGAGTGCTTTAAAGCCGGCGAGATGTTTGCAAAAGCAGAGGGCATCATCTCCGCGCCAGAGGCCACACACGCCGTGGCCCAGGTGATCCGCGAAGCCAACAAGGCTAAAGAGGAGGGGACGGAAAAAACCATCCTGTTCAATATGTGCGGCCACGGGTTCGTGGACATGTCGGCCTACGAGGATTACTTTGCCGGCAAACTCAGCGATCACAAGATCGAAGAAGAAACGCTGAGCCAGAATATCCGGGAGATTGAGGATCTGCAGCCGGGAGAGTGAATGGCAGCACAGGGCCTGACAGCATGCGCCAGCTTCTGTCAGCGCCCGTTTTTTTGGATGTAGTTTTTGATAAGGTTGGGATATAGATCTGTATTCATACACTAAGAGTCCTAACAGCTCTGCGACCCGGGGTACGTATTGCGCCAAGCTGTAAACCCCAGGGGATGGTAGAATATTCCATGATGAACGCCGAATGTCGACATATCCCACTTCGATGTTCGGAGTTCATGATTCATCTACTCGTCTGTTCCACAGTCGGTTTGCCCGGTTTTCTGAGCCAGATTCCTGTTTGTGGGTTTTATTCACTTACGAGTACTATCGGATCGGCGACCCGAGCTACATACTGATTGATTTTTTTTAAATAATGTGTAAATTGAAAATATAAAATTCATTTTACACAATAATAATGACCTATTTACCGCGTCTTCTCGAGAAGGAGGTTCGATCTTCATTAGATAAAAATCCTGTGACTGCGATCCTCGGCCCGCGGCAGTGTGGAAAATCCACGACGGTGAAGCATCTTATCAAAGAGAACGACGATGTTGTATACCTTGATCTTGAGCGGCCCTCCGACCTCAAAAAACTTGAAGATCCCGAATGGTTTTTAACCTCACAAAGCGATAAGCTTGTATGCCTTGATGAAATTCAACGGCTCCCCGAACTGTTTCCCGTGATACGTAGCCTCGTTGATGAAAACCGATCACCCGGCAGATTTTTGATCCTGGGATCTGCTTCCCGAGACCTCATCAAACAAAGCTCAGAATCACTGGCGGGTCGCATATCGTATAAAACCCTTACTCCTTTCTTATGGAGTGAAATTTCAGACCATACGAATCTGGAACAGTACATATCAAGGGGCGGATTTCCCGTTTCATTACTTAGCAGCAATGATACCGATTCCTATGAATGGCGCCTCGATTTTATATCTACGTTCCTGGAACGGGATCTGCTCCAGTTCGCGGGATTTACACCGGTAACGATGCGACGCTTATGGCAGATGCTCGCTCACAATAATGGACAGACACTGAACTTAAGCCGCTTCGGCGAGTCTCTTGGAATAAGCCACACCACAGTTCGTCATTATGTGGATCTTCTTGAGCATACTTTTATGATACGGCAACTGGGTCCCTGGAGAGGCAATACAAAAAAGCGCTTGGTAAAATCTCCCAAAGTGTATCTGACCGACAGCGGTATAGCTTCCGCACTTTTACAACTTAATGGATTTGACCAGGTTACGGGTCATCCAGTCTTTGGATCACTTTGGGAATCAGTCGTGCTTATGCAGCTCACGGCCCATTTTCCACAGGCAGAGTTCAGTTTTTACAGGACCAATCATGGTCATGAAATTGATCTGATTCTTTCATTCCAAGACAAGACATTTGCCATTGAGTGCAAAGCAACGGTGGCTCCTTCCCTTACAAAAGGGGCCTATAATGCCGCAGAAGATGTAAAACCAAATCAATTTTTCGTGGCCGCACCTGTTACCAGCGGATATCCGATGGCCCATGGAACTGATGTAGTATCACTTGTTGAGCTAATTGCGAAGATTGTAGAGCGGGTCGCCTGACCCGCTTCCCTGTAACCATGCAAATAACGAAAAGGTGTGATTGGGTGAGGTGTTTGTTGAATGTCGATCCGTAAAAGAGGACTAATCCGTTGACCAAATCTTTCTCCCCTCGGCTCAGGCGAGCGGATACGTAGAGCGGGTCGCTGACCCGCTTGCCAATCACCATGCAAATAACGAAAAGGTGTGATTGGGTGAGGTGTTTGTTGAATGTCGATCCGTAAAAGAGGACTAATCCGTTGACCAAATCTTTCCCTCTCGGCTCAGGCGAGCGGATACGTAGAGCGGGTCGCCTGACCCGCGTCCCTGTAATCATGCAGGGAAGGAAAAGATGAGGTAGGGGAGAAGGTTTGTTTTGGCTAATGATGAAACCTGCTGGTCATGAAGCGCAAATGGTTGCGGAGCCTGTCGAAGCAGGAGCTTCGACCTACGTAAAGCGATCAAATCAATGAGAGTCGTGATAGGGGGAGGCGTTTGTTGATTGTCTGTTCGGAAATAAATCGATCCGGTTGCAGGATCTTTCCCTCTCGGCTCAGCGAGCCGAGCTACGTAGAGCGGGTCGCCGACCCGCTTCTCAATAACCATTCAAATAACGAAAAGATGTGATTGGGGGAGGCGTTTGTTGAATGTCGATCCGTAAAAGAGGACTAATCCGTTGACCAAATCTTTCTCCCCTCGGCTCAGGCGAGCGGATACGTAGAGCGGGTCGCCTGACCCGCTTCTGTTCAGAGACCGAAAAGCATGGTGTGTTGACGTGGCCCTCTGTTCAACGGGTTCCTTTATTCAAATAGTGCAATCAGGTCTTCTTTTTCGAGCTCTTTGAAGATTCCTGATTCGGCTACCACCAGTTTTTCGGCCAGCTCACGTTTGCGATCCTGCAGCCGGAGGATTTTCTCCTCAACCGAGCCGGGCGTCATAAACCGGTAGACAAACACATTCTCTTTCTGTCCGATGCGGTGCGTCCTGTCCATCGCCTGGCGTTCAGCAGCCGGGTTCCACCAGGGATCCATGATAAACACATAGTCGGCACCGGTCAGGTTTAATCCTTCACCCCCGGCCTTCAGGCTGATCAAAAACAGCTTCTTCGAGTCATCTTTCTGAAACTGGTCAACCCGCTCCTGCCGGTCTGCTGTTTGTCCATCGAGATATTCATAGCTCCACCCGGCGTTTTGTACCTCCTTCTCGATCTGCTTCAGAAACCCGACAAACTGGGAAAAGATGAGCGCCCGATGGCCTTCGCTGATCAGTTCAGACGCCAGTTCCATAAAACGGGCAATTTTGGCTGACGGTGCCGTTTCCCCATCAATCAGCCGCGGGGAACAGCAGATTTGCCGCAGACGGAGAAGCCCCTCAAGCACCGTAAACCGTGCTTTCTGAAGGCCATCGGTGTCAAGCGTTTTGTTGACCAGCTCATAATATGTTTTTCGGTATTTTTCGTAGAGCGTCTGCTGCACGGTTTCCATGGGGCACTCCACCAGCGTGGATGTAAGCGGTGGCAGATCGGTTGCCACCTGCCCTTTGGTCCGCCGAAGAATAAACGGAGATACCATTTTGTGCAGCAGCTCCTCGGCAACAGTGTCGTTCTTTTCTTCTACCGGTTTTACCCACTGTGTGCGGAATGATGTTTTATTTCCCAATAGTCCGGGGTTCAAAAACTCGAACTGAGACCAGAGGTCCATCGTCGTATTCTGAACCGGCGTTCCCGTCATGCAGAGCCGGTTTTTCGCCTTAATCTTGCGCAAAGCCCGGAACGTTTTACTCTCCGGATTTCTCACCGTATGCGATTCATCAAGGATAGCGTAATCAAACTCTATTTTCGACAGCATGTCGATATCATTTCGCATGGTGGCGTAGGTGGTGAGCAGAATATCACACTCGGGAAGCTCGTCTCTTTTTTCTGCACGGTCCGTTCCGTGATGAATGTCAACCTGGAAATCCGGCACAAACGTTGTTGCTTCCGCCTTCCAGTTTTGCAATACCGACCGCGGGGCGATCACCAATGTGCGGAGCGAGCGTTCCTCGAATTCAGATACGTGTTTGAGCAGCGAGAGTACCTGGATAGTTTTACCAAGACCCATATCGTCAGCCAGGATTCCGCCAAAACCGTAGGAGTTTAGAAAGTTCATCCAGGAGAGTCCGGCCGACTGGTAGGCGCGCAGATCTCCCTTGAACTCTTTCGGCGGTTCGATCTCTTCAATCTCCTCAAACGATTGAAGCCGCCGGGCATACTGCTCCAGATCCGGGTCCGATTCATAATGGTCCGCTTCCCGACCCACATCATTCAGAACCGATGCGGCGATACGGGGAATTTTACTCTCTTTTTTCTCACCCGTCTCACCTGAGATCCGTTCCAGCTTCTTCAGCTGATCCACCCAGTTTTGCGGAAGCTCGCCAAACGATCCGTCTGTCAGCTTCACGTAGTGTTTGTTTTTCACGAGCACTCGCTCCACATCACTCATTGTAAGCTCGATATCCCCAAATGAAAACGATCCCTCCGCCTCAAACCACTGATCTTTACTTTTCACCCTAAAAGAGCTGGAGGTCATTTTTCGGGGGCGTTTGTACCGGGTAAGCTCCTGCTGGCCATAGATCTCAAACCCTTCATTTACCAGCTCCGGTAACGTTTCCAGGGCCCATTCAAGCGGGTCATTTTCCGGCATAAACCGCCAGGTGCTCCCGTTTCGGGCCATACCGAAGGTTAGGAGCTTCTGCAAAATCATCTGCTCATCCATGTGTTGTCGCCGTATCGATACCAGGAACGGAGCATGTTTACTCTGCTCGTCTACGTCATCACTGCAGGCTGGGGTCAGAATTTCATCGCCGGCAAATCCATAATCTATTTCATACCGGCCATACGCGAACCGGAGTTCCGCGATCAGAGTGTGGCCGTTTTCGCTGAGATACAATCGTGGAACAGGCTCTGCATCCTGGCTATGAAGTTTCAGATCATCTGAAAACTCCACAGGCATACCCGCCTGAGTCATCAGCGGGTAGAGATCTTTTAAAAACGAATCGAGCTCACTCTCCGGCACATCAATGTGGCTGCGCTTTGTAGAGTTATAGAGCTGAAGAGCCAGTTCACTGGCTTCCAGTTTTCCGATCGATCCATTGGTTAAGATCCAGGCGGGATCGGTATGTACAAACTCCACTTCATCACCGGAGTAGACAGACTCTCCATTCCTGAGCCTGCATTCGATCTTCAGGCCGGCTCCCGTCTCCCTGTTTCTGCTGATGTGAAACGTTAGCCGGAACGGCTCCTCCATGAAATGTGTCAGTTGAGCCGGCTTGTTGTCCAGCTTGACATAGAGATTGCGCCCGGCGGCAAGGTCCAGAATCTCCCCTTCAGAAACCAATCCGCTGCGGCTGCTTTTAGAATAATGATCGTATGATCTGCTGTTTTCGTGGATCTGGAACAGGCAACTGACAATGAGCTCATCGCGGGAATTTCTAACCGGCAGCCGGTCCCACGCCGGATTATGCGTGTAATAGTATCCGCCCCGTTTTTGATAGCCAATCAACTGGGGATAGATTTTTTTTGGATAGAGAGACCAGTCGCCATTTCTACGGACCAGCATATACTCCAGCTCCTCCTTCCCGTTCACGAGGGACAGTCCGCTGCTCATCGTATTTTTGAGCGTGTGTTCAAGCTGCAAGTAGGCCGGGCTAACATCCCCTTTCGATTCAAAAACGGCAAGCCGCTGCTTTTCGCCCAAAGCAAAAACGGCCGCCACAATATGCTTACAAGCCGACATTCCATACCCGTAATAGTTTTTAAACGCCGGGCAACTGCACTCCTCACCATACTGGCCTCCATCCAGAACCAGCCGCACCTCATACTGTCGTGAACCTTTCACACTGGCTACGCACTCTTGTTGATCTTCATCCTCATACAGAAGCTCCACAGATTTCACCCGGTTTTCCCGGAAGTAGGCGAGTCCCCGCTTAAAGGTCTGATCGTTACGATCATGCATCAAGTCTATAATAAGATCCCTCAAATCCTGGTCTACTCCCAAAAGACCATCGCCGCCGGGATTTACGGGAGACGGTTTTTGCTTGAAATCAAAGGGTAGCGAGTAGAGCAGCCTCAGTATTTCAAGATTTCGTTTTTTACCAATGCCGTTCAGACTTGAGATATCATCGGGATCCATCTGCAGCAGATCCTCCAGGCAGTGAATATTGCCATTTACAAGGGCGGATTGGGTTGCCGGTTCCAGCCGTAACAGAACCGGGTCTTTCATAAGGAAGTTGTTGTTATACATTAATTAATGGAGCAGCCAGTGTGGGATTCAAATTCTGGATCGGGAACAGCGGAGATAGATACTTACAGTTTTTAAACTAAGAAAAAGCTGGAAAAAAACATGACCAAATGGACGTCATTTTTTGGACTCACCCCTCGTTCTCGCTGCGTTCGGAATTATTGAATATCGAACTCCAAATGTCGAATGATAAATTTGTTCACGTCGACATTCGGTGTTCATGAAGCGCAAGTGGCTGCGGAGCCTGTCGAAGCGGGAGCTTCGACCTACGTAAAGCGGGTCGCTGACCCGCTTTCCAATCACCATTCAAATAACGAAAAGGTGTGGTAAAGGAAGGCGTTTGTTGATTGTCTGGTCCTAAAAAAGAAATCGATTCAGTTGCAGGATTTTTCCCCCTCGGCTCAGCGAGCCGAGCTACGTTTCACAATTTTAAACCCGAACGAATTTGTTATAGAGGCTGGTCACTCGAACCATGTCGGGGTAGTCTGCATTGTAGAGGTCGCCATTCGAGGATGTGGTGCGGGTGTCAAGCAGGGAGAAGCGCTTCAGGGCGGCAAACAGATCTTCGTAGAGGAGATCAAATTCTATTTCGGTACTGCCCTCTTCGGAAAACTGAAGTTCAAGCTTCACCGAAAATAGCAGGATATCATGCATCAACTCTTCAACGGAGATCCACTCCCGGGCATATTTCTTCAGCTGGTATGAAATAAAGGGCACACTATGCTGTAAATGTGGAAATTCGAACGTGCTGCCCAGGTAGCCCAGGTTCATATCTTTGAAATAGGTGGAAAAGAGTCGCCGGTAGAGCTCACCTGCATGCTTATCCTCGAGAAGATACTCCAGATCATCATTAAAACGGATCGTGCTGTTTTCATCATCCTCCTGCACCAGGCCGGAAAGCGTAAGCAGCACCCGGATGCCGTGCAGCAGCCAGATATCCGTTTCATCCAGCTTTCCATTTTTGTAGGACCGTATATTTTCGATGTAATTGTCCGGCCAGCGCATTTCTTCAAGTAATCTGCGGACCACTTTCCGTTTTAGGTTGCCCATTCGCGTCAGCTGAAACGTTTCATCGTAGTTCAGGATCAACAGAAATCGGCGGGCGTTATAGAAAAAGAAGCTCTGTTCCACCTCCTCTTTTGGCAGATCGCCCTTCAGATAGATCGGGGAATCGGGCTGGAGCCAGTTACACTCAAGCATCTCTCTGATTTCTGCTGATGTGGGGCCTCCGCTCTGCTGCCCGTCCGGGTCATACGGATTCAGGTAATACTCAAAATCATCAAGCGGCCCCGACTCATTGTCCCCGAAGCCGTAAAAGTGATCATCTTCCCCGTAATCCTCCCCCTCAATGTCAGCAAAGAACTGCTCAAGGAACCTGTCTTTTTCATCATCCCCGAGATGGCTCTTATCCCAAATCGTCTCTTCATAGTTGACAAGAGCCCCCATGTCTCCGCATCGCCGGCAGGTCCATCGAATCTGTTTTGGCAGTTCAATTTGAGTTATCTCAATAGTGCCGTCGCAGAGCTCGCCGTCCTCCATCTCGTTCCTGCAGTAATACCCGGTCTCCAGTTTCGTTCCGGCGGGTACCGAGGTACCCAGCTGAACATATTCAGTGTAGATGTCCATCTGCTCCTCTTCTTCCAGTGGCATAAAAAGAAAAGCTTCAGAAACAGGATCCGGAAACTCCGATACATCAATGATGGTCATGTTCTCATTTTTCATGACGGCGTATATTTAGTGAAGGGTTACATATGTAAATGTACTATTAGGCACTTGAAATGTCGACCGGTTTTTGAATACGTAGAGCGGGTCGCTGACCCGCTTGCCAATAACCACGCAAATAACGAAAAGGTGTGTCAGGGTGAAGCGTTTGTTGATTGTCTGTTCGGAAAGAAATCGATCCATTTGCAGGATCTTTTCCTCTCGGCTCAGGCGAGCCGAGCTGCGGAGATCGCGGACCCTCCGCAGGGATCCCTTGAGAATGTCCGCGATGATGTTGGCGAGGTTCGTCATTCGTTCAGGTCATCCCGGCCCCCAAGCCGGCATCTCCCATCTTCAGTTTCTCCTTTATGTTGCCAGCAACTCATATAGCGCCACATTCAAAAACAGGTTTTCGCGGCCCACTTGTTTGCTTTTTAAAAGCCCTGCGTCCTCCAGCTCTCGCAGGTAGTCAGCCGCTGTCTGACGTTTGGCAATTCCGCGATCCACAAGATGTTTCACCTTGCAATACGGCTGTTCGAAGATCAGCTCTATCAGTTCCTTCGAGTAGACCCGGTCCGGCAGCCTCTCTCGTGCAAGATCAAGCGTGGACTCCAGCAGTGTCATGATCTCACTGATCTGATGCATCGTCTGCCGGGACGTCGTTTCCACTGCATCGAGCATAAACAGAATCCAGGGCTCCCACTCCCCGTTTTCGGTTACCGCACGCAGCAGCCGGTAGTACGCCTGCTTTTGGCTGATGATGGCATCACTCAAATAGAGCACCGGCTGATGTAACAGACCTTTGTCAATGAGGTAGAGGATAATCATGAGCCTGCCGGTTCGGCCATTGCCATCCTCAAACGGATGAATTGCTTCAAACTGGTAGTGTGCCACCGCCATTTTTATCAACGGGTCCACATCATCATCAGCGTTGTAATAGTGTTCCAGGTTTTCAAGAAAATTGCGGATCAACGCTTCTCCCTCAGGAGGCCAATAGATAGTCTGTCGGGTCGTCGGGTTGGCAATCACCGTGCCCGGGTCAGTGCGGATCCCCTCTGTTGTCTCTTTGATGATTTGCATCAGCGAAATAAACAGCCCGGTCGTGAGCGACTGCTCTTCCTTGCCCAGCCGCTCTACACCCTGCCAAAGAGCCTGACGATAACGAAGCACCTCTTTCGTCTGAGGATCTACGTGCGTATCGTCTGCGGAAAGAGCCGTGAAAAGTTTGTCGTTGGTTGTGACCACATTTTCTATCTCTGAACTCGATTTCGCTTCCTGCAGCGTAATGGAGTTCACCAGCATCGACGGGTTAGGCAGACTTTCCGACTTGCCTTTCAGCTCAGCCAACACCCGATTTGCGCTGATAGCCGCTTTCAACACGGCCGTGGTTTCGATATCTGCTTCGGGAGGAAGCGGTGGCAAGGTGTTATACGGTTTATCCGGGCTGTATGACATGTCGATGATTTCGATACATTAAAATTATATGTCGAAATATACACTTTTTATCGACATAAATAAACAACATGTCGATATTCGAAATTCCTGAGATTGTCCAAAAAGACGTATCTGAATTGAGGATACCTTCATTATTGAATGCTACCTCGTGACCCTTAGCGTCTTGGTGTCCTCGTGGCAATACATTCCCGGTTTATGCCACGAAGACCCGGGGACGCGAGGCAACACGAAGAACGTATACTCCGAATTATCAACAGTAAACGAATAAATTTAAGTCGGGCTGCGGCCAACGAACCTTTTTGGACAGCCTCACCGTCCCCAAAGCGACTGCCGCAGGCAAAGTAGCGACGTGACAGAGGTGGGTCCGGGCATAGGAAATGTTGAATCCGTCGAGGGCCGGACTGGTGTCAATAACGAACACCGAACGTCGAACATCGGAAATGTCGAATCCGTCGAGAGCCGGACTGGTGTCAATAACGAACACCGAACGTCGAACGAATCTTACTTCGACATTCATTAGTCATGATTCTGCGGTTCAATATTCACCTGTTCGATATTTCCCAACGCCTTCGACATTCATCATTGGTTATTCTACGGTTCGATATTTCCCTTCTCCTTCGACATTCGGTATTCATCATTCTGCGGTTCAACATTCCCCAAGGTTTGCAAATACACGTATTGTCATTTAAATTACACGTATACCGACCAGTAAACCCATCAATATGAAAAAAAAACTGACGCTTACCATTGAAAAGGAGGTTACGGAACGGGCAAAGATATTGGCCCGGCGCGAGGGAACCAGTATTTCCCAATGGGTGGAAGACCTGTTGAAAGAGAAAACCGCACAGGCACAACGGACATGGACTCCGGAGCCGGATTCATGGACGGAAAAAATGCTTGGCTCCGTCAGCCTCCCGGATGATACTGACTATAAAGCCCTGAAAGAGGAAGAGATCCTGAAGAAATATGGCCAATAGCGTACTTGTTGACGTCAATGTCTGTCTCGACCTGCTGCTTGACCGTCATCCATTCGTTGAGTTTTCCGGCCAGATTTTTGAACAGGCTGAGCAGAACAAGTTAACCATTGTCGTCTCCGGCCTCTCCTTTGATACGCTTTTCTATATCATGAGACCCGCAATGGGAACTTCAAAAGCCACACAGCTCCTTCGGGAGTTCAGCCGCAACGTTACGATTGGCACTGTAAACCAGTCCGTCGTTCAACATGCGCTTCAGGCAGGCTGGAACAATCTCGAAGATGCCCTGCAGTACTATTGCGCTATTGAAGCCAATTGCAATACGGTCGTCACCCGCAACGTATCCGACTTTACCCCTGCCAGGGAGACCATCCGGGTTCTTACCCCGGAACAGTTTCTTAGTAGATTATAGATGATAGGACGTAGCGCGTGGCTCCTGCCTCGCTTGTTTAAAGAGAGGGAGAGTGGGAGAAGAAGAGATAACCGATGATAGGAGATGGGAAGTTTTTGAGGTTCGAAACCCCTCTTCTCCGGGGAGGAGACCGTCCCCAAAGCCTTCGACATTCATAAGTTCGATATTTCCGTTCTTCCGCAGCAGAAAACACCCGCTCCGCGATACACGAGAATTTTCCGTCGAATGATTATTCGCAGGTACCAATGGTGTAGTTGTTCTCTTTCAGATGAGCGGCCAGTGTATAAATGTTCTCTTCACTCTCCGAGTAGAACCAAAACGTAACCGGAAGCGGTTTTCCGGCTTGTAATCCATGTGGTTGATGAATCCGAATGTGTCGGCATTGATTTTTCTGATGATTGGCTTCATGATCAAACCTCCCTTTTTTCTGTTCTCTTTCTTTTATGATCCCGATCTACCCAACACCTTACAATTTGCCTGATATATTTTGAGTAAACAATTTTAGAGATTGGAAATGGAATTGCGATATTAAACAGATAATGGCTGAACGATCCGGGGAAATAAAACCACTTTTGAATCTGCGGGCCGATCGCTCGCACGGCTGGGATGAACGAACAAAAGGCCAGGCACCTCACAAGCCGTTTTTGCTGCTGAGTATTCTGGACAGAATTGAACAGAGTGCGATTCAGGATCACCGAATTGAGCTTACACAAGAATTGACCGACACGTTTTTTACGTACTGGAATGCGATCATGGGCGAGAACAAGATTACGACCATTGCCCTGCCTTTTTACCACATGCAAAGTGAACCGTTTTGGGAGCTTCGGTATCGTGAAGGCAAGAAAGCGTACAAAAGCTCACCATCGCTGGGCGGGCTGCTTGACAGAGTGGCGTTTGCTATGATAGAACCGGCTCTTTTCGATAAAATGAACCAATCGGCAGAACGCGAAAAGATCAGGTTATTACTGGTGAAACACTATTTTTCCACAACCGCTGCGGAAAAAGTGATGGAGATCGGGTCGTTTAACCTACATGCCTGGGATTATTCTGAGGAAGTACTGGATATGGCCGCCGAACCGTTTGTGCCATACCAGTCTGATCATGAGAAACGAAAACTTGTCCAGCGAGATGAACAGGTACGGGAAGCGGGGTTTTCCACCACGGTACGGAAAAATTACAAATACCATTGTGCGGTCTGCCGGAATAAACTTGTAACACCGGGCGGACAAACACTTGTGGAAGGAGCGCACATTATACCCTGGAGTGAAAGCAGTAACGACGACCCGAGAAACGGCCTCTCGCTCTGCCGTACACACCACTGGATGTTTGACAACATGATGCTGACAGTCCGGGATGATTACTCAGTCCGGCTTTCATATTGGGTTGAGCGGAATGGAAATGAAATGGAAGAGACTGTAAGATTGAAAAACAGTGAAATTCTGCTGCCGGATGACAGCAGATATTATCCATCCCCGGAAGCCCTGCGAGATCACACGGACCGGTTTGAAACGTTTCATGAGAAAAACTGACGCATGCAATCCGTTTTTTCAACCATACCGAAATCTGATTGGCTCCACCACAGCAGCCACTTCTTCATCGTGCCGGACAAATACCCGGTGAGCGAAGGACATCTGCTGATTATCTCCAGAGAGCACCGCCACGATTTTTTTGAATTGACCGATGAAG
>JAAAOB010000147.1 GCA_009909035.1 Bacteroidota bacterium | reverse complement strand
ATCCTCGCGCTTCTCGTGCAAGGCCTGTTCGATCTGGTGGAAAGGTGGGTAATGAAATAGTACTGAACTGATCATCACCCTTTCACTGCCCTGCAGATTACCTGATGATCTCAAGCAACCCTTCAAATGCGTACACCTTATTTCGTTTCTGTCCAGTAATCTCTTTGATTACTCCTTCCGCTTCGAACTTGGCAATTAGATTGTAGAGCGTCTGTTTACTGGGCTGTTCCAACCGTTTCGTGACCTCTTGAGCGGATATGACCGGTTTCTCAAACAGCATATCGACAAAAAGCTGAGCATATTGTGAGTTTATCCGAATGCTCACTTCCTTTGCATTGGAGTACAAATCGTACATGCTTTCAACTTTAGCCTGCATATGAACAGCCGTCTCCTTAACGGCGATCAAAAAGAACCGGACCCACGAATTCCAGTCACGCTCACGATCTACCCCTCGCAACGCCCGGTAGTACTCTCCTCTGTGCAGTTCAAAATATTCACTGATGTAAAAATATGGATACGGAATCAATCCCTGCTCATATAGAAGAATCGGTATTAGCAGCCTGCCTACCCTTCCATTACCATCCATGAATGGATGTATAGCCTCGAACTGGTAATGAGAAATTGCCGTTTTCAGAATGATGTCTCCCTCATTCTGATGAACGTACTCCACCCAGTTTTTCATCAGCGGCATAATTTTTTCCGGTTCTGGCGGAATGTACAGAGCCTCGTCCAACGCACTTCCCGGTTTTCCAAGATGTACGGGTACCCTTCTGTAGCTTCCCGGATCTCTCTCTTTTCCCCTCACCGAGCTTAACAGTTGGCGGTGTAGATTTTTGATCAGATGTTCTCCGCTCGGCTTTATTTTCAAAAAATCAACCGAGTGATGGATTGCCTGACGATAGTTAAGGACTTCGAGCATGTCGGGATCATCACCGTCTCTCTCTCTTGCCTCATATCGCAGCACCTCATCAACACTGGTTTGAGTACCCTCGATTTTTGAACTCGCCACCGCTTCTTTATTGAGAAGTGGGCCCACGATCAGGTTCGGATTGATTACATCCCTGATCATCCTCCCTTTCAACTCCCCCACTGCATGGTAAGCATCCGTTATCATGCTTAGAGATGGGATAATCTCTTCAGTCGGCGGTAAAAACGGTAATTTATGATGCTGGACCTTTGCCATAGTACAGTGGATTGGACCATAAATTTTTATAGTCCAATATAATATAAATTATTAGACTATAGGATATTATAGTCAAGTATATTCAAATATATTAGATCAATAGAGCGGAAAATGGCTTGAAACGACATCTTAGTCTAATATACAGCGTTTAATTAGACTAAAGATTTTTATAGTCCAACAGGTTGGACTAAAAATAGTATCGAAAAAATAGGTTACGGCCGCTTCTACATCTTATCAGTTCCGATTTTGTGAAGTGTGGCTTTCTTTCAAAACATCCCGGATTTCGGTCAGCAATTGCTCCACCTCAGGCGGTTCAATAGGCGATTCCGGATTTTTCTCCTCCTCTTTTCTCTTCTGCCTGAACTGTTCGAAAAATTTAATGGCTACGAAAATCGCCACGGCGATAATCAGAAAGTCGATCGTAACCTGGATGAACGTACCATAATTCAGCGTTACGGCCTCAGCTTCGACGGTTGCTTTTTTTAGGGTCAGGCTCAGCTCGTTAAAGTTTACACCACCCAAGAGTAAACCCAACGGCGGCATAATGATGTCGTTGACAAAGGAGGTCACAATCTTCCCGAATGCCCCGCCGATCACAACGGCAATCGCCAGGTCAACCACATTTCCGCGAACGGCAAATTTCTTAAAATCTTCAATGTATCCCATGGGGCTTAACTATTTGTAAATGTAAGGGTTCAAATGAGTTATTAGCACATAAACAAGAACAGAACCCTGATGAGAAGCATTTCGGATGGAGTTTGAACGTTTTAAGCCCGACTGTTGTGATGATAACATGAAGACTACCATTCTCATTATAATTCTTGCATTAACAGCAGGTACCATGGATGCTCAAACCGTAAAAGAAGGGCTCACATCTCATCGGTGGGAAGATCGGCTTGTCCTGGTCCTTACCGACGACATTTCAAATAAAACCTACCAAAAGCAGCTTGAGGAGCTCTATGAAGAGCAGGAAGGGCTGAAAGATAGACGCCTCGTCATTTATACTATTCTTCCGGACCGCTATCGATCCGATCAGGCAGATCACAAGGAGTGGGAGGAGTCGTCAGAGCTCTACACCACCTATAAACGCAGTGATGCTTCGTTTGAGATTCTTTTGATTGGACTTGACGGTAGTGTAAAACTGAGGCAGGATGAATTTCTCCCCAGCAACGAACTCTTCGAAAGAATTGACCGAATGCCGATGCGACAGGCTGAGCTTGAGCGGCGAGACGGAAGAGATTGAACAATAAATTAATACTGCAAGCTGGTATTTCTGAATGTTACCTGTGCGTGTTGTAAACTGTTACGGTTTCCCCGTCGAACAGCACCGACTGATAGGGCTGAACCGACGGCATATCCATACCGGGTGAGTTTTCGGGCATTCCCGGTACCGAAATCCCCGTTACATCAGGCCGCTCTTCCAAAAGGTTCAGAATGTCCTCAACCGGCACGTGCCCCTCTACCACATACCCGTCCACAATCGCGGTATGGCACGAGCTGAGCTCACCCGGCACTCCGAACTCCTCCTTGATGCCATATACATTCATGGTCTCCTCAGAAATGACCTCAGCTCCGTGTGCCTCAAGATAGGAGGCCCATCGCTTGCAGCACCCGCAGGTAGGGCTGTGATACATTGTGAGGGAAATTCCCTCGGCATTTACCGTGGGTTCATACGGAATCAGTTCATCGGCAGATGGCTGACTATAGAACATGTAGCCCCAAAAAAAGGCGCTTCCCACAATCATGATTGTGAGAATGGAATAGAATAGTTTGTTGCTCATTTGACATTCATTTTTGTTTGATCAGTTGAAATAACAGTTTCAGGCGAATAATATTTGTTAAAATTTTGTAACAAATCCATTTCTCTGGCATCATAAGAGTATAGACAAAGAGAAAACAAGAGACACCCTCAACATTCAATCCCGTCCGGTGCAGCTATCCGGCCTGAAAAGAGTCCAGGGATCTCCGGCTTCTCTTCAAAATCGAAACATAAAAAAATCAAGATTATGCCAGACCCAAATCGCTTCTCCATCATTAATCCCATTCCAATCCTTCCCGGAAGATTTCTGTTCTCCCTGCGCAGTGAATGGGCTGTTGAACCCATCAATCTGAATGAACCGCTCAATAGTGACGGCTGGAATGATGCCGGAGCATTGAAGTTTGCCAAAGGCTGGGTGCTCGCAAAGAACGACGCCAACTTTCTCTACCTGGCCATCGACGTTACCGAAGATACCGGAAACGATCCCGGTACGGATGACTACTTCTGGCTCACATTTGATGTGGACAGAGACCGGAGCATCAGTTCCAATAGGGATATCAACTACGGTGTTTATCGTGGTGAGCCCGACAACATGGGCAAGCAGTTTTACCTCGGAGCGGGCCGGTGGACCGGGCTTCACAGCACAAATTCAGAAGTGAGACAAGAATTTGGAGTATCCGAAAAGTCGGACAGGCCGCACCGCATCTGGAAATTCAAAATCGACTTGGACGAAATCAACGTCAATCTCGCCTGGCCTTTTTCAACGCCTCGCTCCTTCTTCGGATTACGAGTTCGGTCGAAAAGCCCCTCCTTTACCGAAGATTTTCCGGACGATTTTTTCAAGGATTTCAAGGGATTGCGGCAGATCATCTTTTCCAGAAAGCCCAAAATTCCAACCAAAGACATGCGCAATATCTTCGGAAGCATCGGGCTGATACCATGCGGGCTGATTGGTCCGGACGGGAGAG
Organism: Bacteroidota bacterium; assembly: GCA_009909035.1. Classification (GTDB taxonomy): domain Bacteria; phylum Bacteroidota; class Rhodothermia; order Balneolales; family Balneolaceae; genus SW132. Next base: position 1,980 of record JAAAOB010000147.1, on the reverse strand, counting down.
TAACGACGGACTCCTCCTATTATGTATCCGTACAGAACGCCGCATTCGGCGGACGGTTAAACGTGATCGGAAACCCGAATACGTTGAGGAATATGTGGAGGAGCAACAAGAGAAAATATAAAGTACAGATCAAGGCGCCCGGCTCTTCTTCGTTCGAAGACCTGATCTCATCCTGGACAAACTACTACTGGAACGGAACCGACCACGTTCTTCAGACCTTTTCGGCAACTGCTTCCGGATTTTACAAGCTGGCCAACCCGGCAAGGGATTACTCTATTGATGACCTGCTGATTCAGTTTCCAACCGGCTTCCTGCCCGCAGGCAAAGCGACCCTCCGGGTTCAGTTTTACAACGCCTCAGGTTCGGCAGCCGAAAAAGAGGAACTCGGCATCTACATCGACAATCATCTGCCTGCAGCGGTGATCGAGAAGGTGCTCCACAACGGTTCCGAAATCGATGCCTGTGCCATCGAGGAGATCGGTCCCGACCCCGACGGGCTGCGTTTCCGAATCACGGCCCATGACCCCGAAGGCAACCTGCGCAGCGTTCACTTCAGGGCCACCTATGGTGAGAACCAGACAGCAGGCATCTTCAGTGAGGGGTACGATCCATCGAAAGGAAACTGGAAAGGGTATGAAGACCGGCTGCTGCCCGGCACCTGGCGGCCGCCGGTAAGCTGTGCCTACAGCTTCGTGCTTACGGCCACCGCCCGCACCACCAACGGCTACAGCTACATCGGCCGGAGCACGTATCATAAAAACCTCACCCTGTTGCTGGACTGAGGAAGTTAATGAGGCCCAACAAAAAAGCCACGGTCTCCCGTGGCTTTTTATTCTGACCACAAAGGCCAAATCTGCGTTCGAAAACCGAAGAACCGGCAGCACCCTCCCTGATCTACGCATCCTCAAAATTGGTCTTGAATTAAATATGGGTAAACACGTAATTATTACTATTAAAAAAACTTAATATTCAATTAACTCTTGGTTGATAAAGAGTCCAGAGTTTACACTCAGTAGGGGACTTCAGACATTTTGGGTTGTCAGAAGCCTGATAAGAAAATTTTGTAGCAGGGAGAATTTTTCCCGGGAGTCAATAAAGATTTAGCATTCTCAGGGAAAAATGTGCGGAATCCGAAAAGCCATATAACAGAGTAGGAAAAAATAAAAAGAGGAGATAAATACAATGAGTCAAAACGGAAGCAAGAGATACCTGGTCACATACAAAGACCCGGAAGTCGATTCAGCTAAAGCAAGCAGCATACTTGGCGTTGCCAAGAGTAAGACCAAAGAGGGCGTATCTTTCATGGAAAAAGACGCCACTCCAGAAAAAGATGACGTACTTCACTTCACTAGGTTGGGAATTAGTTCCATTGAGCTGAGTGAAGAAGAGCACTCCGAACTCGCTAAAAACGACAAAATCCTTGCCGTAGAGGAGGATGTTGAGGTATATGCCCTCGAGGTTAGCGAGGAAGAGGAAAGCATGGAACTACTCAACAACCCGATACTGATGAACGGTAATGGTGAGGGTGACCTTTACGCCGAAGGATATCAAAATGCTTTGATAGACATGTTTTCGTCCATGCTTAGATATGGGCAAGCTGCAGCTCAGGGTGAACATGGAACAGGCGGGCCAATTCCGATTCGGCCAATCTACCCGATTCCACGAAAACCGTTCAAACCTATCCCCTTTCCGCCTCCATTGCTGAAGCAGCCGATACCATGGAATATCAGCATGATCAACGCACCTGCAGCCTGGAGCCGCGGCCTGAAAGGCAGCAACGTAAAGGTTGCCGTTCTGGATACGGGCATCGCCTCACATCCCGATCTGCAGATCAGCGGTGGTGTATCGTTTGTCAGCGGTGTATCAAGCTATGACGACGGACACAGCCACGGCACACACTGTGCCGGCATCATTGGTGCCAGAAACAACATTATCGGTGTGGTAGGCGTGGCGCCGCTGAGCAGCCTGTACGCAGTGAAG
>JAAAOB010000001.1 GCA_009909035.1 Bacteroidota bacterium | reverse complement strand
ATATGCGCAGTTTTTGATCCTTCATTTTGATTGATTCCTTATGGTTCATGGGTTGTTTCAATTATTCGAACCAGTGCCGGGTTTTCAGGCAGATTTTTACCAGCATCAGCATCACCGGAACTTCTATTAATACGCCCACCACCGTGGCAAGGGCGGCGCCGGACGACAGCCCGAACAGCATGACCGCCGTGGCGATGGCCACCCCGAAGTGATTGGAGGCGCCGATCATGGCAGACGGGGCCGCATCTTCATAGGAAAAGTTGAAGGCCCTGGCAAGTCCGTACCCGACCGCGAAGATCACCACCGTCTGGATGAAAAGCGGGACGGCGATCCACAGGATTGTCAATGGGTTCTGTACGATCATTTCCCCTTTAAATGAAAACAGCAGGACCAGTGTCACCAGGAGTGCGGTGATGGTGATCGGGGTCAGTATGTGAAGGAATTTTTCTTCAAACCACTTCTCCCCCTTCCGGCTGATGATCAGTTTTCTGGATACGTATCCGGCGGCAAGGGGCAGGGCCACGTAAATACCGATGGAAAGCACCAGCGCCTGCCAGGGCACCGGCAGTTTGCCCACGCCCAGGAGAAATCCGCCGAGAACACCGTACAGAACCAGCATGGTCAGGGAATTGAGCGCCACCATCACGAGCGTGTGGCCGTCGTTTCCTCTTGCCAGGAACCCCCAGACCAGGACCATGGCCGTACACGGGGCGATGCCCAGCAGGATGCAGCCGGCCAGATAACTTCGCCAGAGGGGCACTTCCAGCATCCGGACCCCGTTTTTCATCACCACCTCTCCGGATCCGTAAATCTGTCCCGCCTCGAGATTCAGCCCGAACGGGATTTTGACATAATCCACCGCATCCGGGCCGATGAAGTGATAAAACAGGAACCCCAGGAAAAATAAAGAGATTCCGTACATGGTAAAGGGTTTGATCGCCCAATTGATGAACAGGGTCAGTCCCACCGGTTTGACGTTTTTTCCGGCTCGGACTACCTCGCCGAAATCGATTTTTACCATGATCGGATACATCATGAAAAACAGGCACACGGCGATCGGGATGGATACCACAGGTGCGCCGTTCACGCTGATGGCCATGCCGTCCAGGGACTCGGCAACCCCCGGGGCGATTTTGCCAAGAGCGATACCGGCGATGATGCAGAGGATCACCCAGACGGTCAGGTACCGTTCGAAAAATCCCATTCCCCCATCTGCTGTTTCTGTCGGTTGGTATTCCTTCATTGAAATGTCCTTTCCAAATTGTGAGCGGTTATTGAATCACCTCCGGTTTCCACCGCAACTGCCACCAGCCTTTCCTTGTACAAAAGAACAGAAAGGCTTGACAGGTTCGGAAGAGACCGATATATTCCGATTATGGAATATATACGAAATATGGAATCGTTTGTCAAGGTGATGAAAGCACTTTCAGACCCGATCCGGGTCAAAATGCTGAAAATGCTTCAGGAAAAGGAACTTTGCGTTTGTGAGATTTATACGGGAATTCAAATTTCCCAGCCCGCTGCCTCCAAGCATCTGAAAACCCTGATGGATGCGGGGCTTGTAAAAAGCGAAAAACAGGGATTGTGGGTGAATTATTCTCTTTTTCACAACGGGCCGAACCCGTTTGCATGCGCCCTTATCGGCAATCTGGCCCTGTGGCTGGAAGAGGATGAAGACGTAAAAAAAGTCAAGGAGCAACTGCCGTTTCTGGACCGGGAGAAGATCTGCGGGAAAGATGTTACATGATATTCAGGCGCTTGTTTGAATCGCCAGGGCTTTGATATCCTAAGATTTCAGACCCTCCATGTAATCAACCATCGGATAATGGTTTAGGAACTTTTACAATTCCTTAACCAAGTTTATTTTGACGTTCAGGGAATGAAACGGCAGGTGAGCATAAATTATACAAGTGAACGCCCGGCAGATTATTATTTTCCCCACGACTGGAAGAAGAAGTGAACTTTTTTTGTTACAGGAATCTCAGGGTTAGATTCAAACATATTGTGGAACCGGTATCCCTCAAAATTCTTTTTGATAATCAGATTTTCCCTGTTCAGAAAATGTTGCGAATACAAAAGGTATTGTTAACAAATTTGTCCCACGTGAATTTTCCGCATAGGATAATCATCCTTGAGTTGAACGTCTGGAAGCCAAGTGCAGCCCGGAATTCCACCGACTTGATTAAAGTTGTTTGATGCTCAATCTTCCTCAAAAAACTGCTGGCCTTAGCTATCAATTAGGCTGACTTGTTAGTCGGGTTCACTTCTTATTCTATAGCCTGGCGTCCAAATCCTTTGTAGAGAATCGTCCGAGTTGCCTTTGCATGAGTGGAAAGTGAGTTACGTCATACTTTAATCTCTCCATGGGTTCCTAATTTCGGCAAATTCATTAGGAGAAAGACATGCCTCACGCCATTTTTCAACGACCTCCGGAACGGATAATCCACGAGTTGTGTAATATGTCCAGAGTGTCGCTGTCATAATTGATGAAATGCTTCGCACTTCCAGTTTTTCATCAAAATTCAAATCTGGAGTTTCTTTTTCGTATGCTGTATATGTAAGCAGTCTATCAAGTCGCATTTGGGTGGCTATGTCCAGGCTATCTGAAAAACTGGTTGGTGACTCCTTCAGAATACGAACGATGACCCAAAGCGCAGGGCTTATGGAATGTGTTGAACACCATAGGAGGTATTGGCTTAGCATTGAGGCCGGATCAGATTATATGTTGATTAGCGCGATCTGATCCCAAGAAAATGTCAAGATATTTTACCGGTCAAAATGAGGTGGAGCCCGGCGGCGAACAACCACCAGGCTCCAAGTAGACAGCAGTCTACCGCACTGAGCTATCCCTTGGCATCGGAGTCCCCTCTCGTATGCCTCCGTTTCACCCAGATATCTCTATTTGGTCACAATTATAAATCAACTCCGCACCAATGGTTTTTTCCTGCCGGTAAAAGGCCTCAGCCATCAACATAGTGCCCATGTTCATGATTTGACGTCGATTTCCCCTGCAATGGGAAGACATAATGCTGATGGCGTCGGTGTTAAAAAGAGTTTCCGGTGCCTGTGCATTGGTCAGACGGTACTTGATAAAATCAGTACTTTCGGCCTCGCTTAAGGTGTTCAATTTGAAGATGCCTGTCAGGCGAGTTCTGATCGGCGCCATCATCTGCAGTTGCAGCTTCTTTTCAAAGGTTTCATCTCCCACAAGGATAAAACTGGCAGCAACGGTTTCCCTTTCCGGATTAAACATCAGGGAGCAGATATCCATCAATGATTCCTTCTCCATGAAATGGGCATCATCCACAACAAACACCGGGAACATGCTTTGGTTGTCTGATGCCATTTTCATGATCTGTTTCTGCAGTTTTATAAGCAGAGGAACGGATCTTCCGGAAGTCTCCACCCCCAGAACATCGGCAATGGCCTTCAATATACCATTGCGCTGCAACCCGCCGTAATGCACCAGTGCCGGCCTGTAGCAATTGGCATCAAGTTTGGATAAAACATAGTGGACCAAAGTTGATTTGCCTGCTCCGGAAGGTCCGCACAGGGCAAGGCTCTTTCCTGTGGAGATGAGTGAAAGCGCTGTTTTAAAAAAGCGTTGATCCGCGTCGCCAAGGTAAGGCGTTTTTAACCGGTACGTATCTGCAAAAGGATGGTGCTTATAATCAAAAAATTCTGCTGGTGATTCTCCATGGTTCAGCATGATAAACTCCTATTGATTGGGATGTTCAAATCGTCTTGCATTTACGCTCATATCGAGCATACGCGCCTTTTTCATCTTGTCGCCGTAGTAGATGCTCTCTTTATCCCAAGGCATGTAATAAATGGTCACCCGTGAACCGGGCAGGCAGTCCGGCACTTCATAAATGGTCTTTTTGAACCGGATGGTGGAGTCATTGTAGACCCTGCACCGACGTTCCATCCGGAACATCGCCTCTATATCGACGGATGGTGCGAGTTCCCGGCATACGCTTGGGGTTTGCAGTCTTTTTTGCAGAGGAGAGCATTGCAAGGACGAATGCAGTGTCTGGTGATAACGGCTGATCCAGCGTGTAAATGCCGTATTGACTTCATCCAGGGTCTTGAACCGGTCGCACAGGAACTGGTCTCTGACCGTCCTGAACATCCGCTCAACTTTCCCTCTACCGTGAGGAATATACGGAGGTGTATGGACCAGGTCTATTGCGTTCCTGGCGCATAAAATCTTCAAATGGCGGCCTGCATAAGCAGCCCCGTTATCTGTATAAAACCGTTGGGGAAGTCCAAACCGCCTCACCGCCCCCATCAAATCATGGATCAAAGGTTCAACAGATTCTGTCAGGTAGAATCCGCCCCCAACGACAAACCGGCTGCTGTCATCCAGGATGACGTGCAGGTATGTCTTTCTTTTCTTTCTGCCATGATACAGCTTGGGACCATGGAGGAAGTCGGCGAGCCACAACTGTCCGAAATGATCAAAGGCAAAGGGCCGCCTCCCCTGATCCGGATGAATATGAGGATCTCTTTGCAGGTTGTGGGCTTTGGCAAACCGATACAGGGCGGATCGGCTGGGTTTGCGTCCGTTCCACAGGCCTGTTTGAGCCAGATGTTTGATCATCCGGGCGATGGTCCACCTTGGATGCTCGGAACGCAAGGCCGCCATTTCGGATGCTATGGCTTCCGGGATGTCATGTCTGCCTTTATCCGAGCGAGTTTTGCCTTCCAGTCCCGGCAGGCCGCTTTTAAGATAGCGGTACAGCCATTTCCTGATGGTTTCCGCACTCAGGGTGATATGGGTGCCGTTTGGATGGACATAGGTATTCCAGGATGCCAGGTCAAGCATCTCCCCAAAAGGCAAAGAGTTGGCTTCCCTGTGCAAAAGCGGGCTGATAATACCGTAACGCCAGAGGGCCAGTTCAAAATTTTTGTCGTGCTGATCTGTCATTTACACCTCCGCTGATAAAAAGTTAATAACAACGCAGGTACGATTAACAAACCAGCTGTTTTTACGACATATTCATTTTGTGTTGGTGGCTTTTTACCTTGATCCGGCCGGGTAAAAAGTCCAGGAAAAATCCCGGACAAATACAGCCCAGTTTCCACCCATGGATAAACCGGGGCAGGTGTTACCGTATTCTTTGAACAGCCAATCCCGTATCAAACGGATCCTGGAAAGCCACCGATGTATGCGGGACCAGGTGTTTTGGGTGGCCCTTGCAATTTCAGCGATGCAATATCCCGTTTCATACATTTTCAGGACATACATGAGCATACACAGGGATGCCCGCAATATCCGCAAAAAAGGATGCGGCGGGATTGAGAAGGTTTGCCGGGGGCATAAATCATTATCACATCGATATCTCCGGATATTTATCAATTCATCATTAAACGTGTATCGGCTGTAAAATCCCCACTTTATCAAGGTGTCGCGGTTGCCGCAGTGGGTACATTGAATCATGGACGAATAATTTTCTTTTGTGATATCTGACAAAAATGATATTAATGAGTTCCAAGTCGGGGACATGTGCTTTTCCTCCTTTATAATAATTTCGCAATGAGGCTATATCACATGTCCCCCCCTCTTATCCCCCCCAAAGGGGGGGAGGAGGAAAAAAGGCATACGGCGGTTCCTGCTGTCTCACATTAAACCACCTGACAATTCTTCTTTTATGATACCTGGACTTTTTCGGTTAGGTATGGAAAACTGGGATTTTAGGCTGGATTTCAGGTAATAAAGAGGGCTTCTCTACACCTACAGTCTCAAACCAGAGATACTCTCCATCCGCCCTGCGATACCTGTATACGACCTTTCGGCCATCTTCCCTGTTGGCCAGGAACTCAGCAAAAGCGGCTGCAGTTTCCTGGTAATCATCCGGGTGGACAAGTTCCATGACGTTCCTGCCGACAAGCGAATCCGGATCGTATCCCAGGATACTGTGGGAAGAACCGACGAATTTGAAGTTGCCTTCCATATCCG
>JAAAOB010000002.1 GCA_009909035.1 Bacteroidota bacterium | reverse complement strand
CGCCCTTTGTGTTCCGCTGTCAAACTGAAACGGCAAAGCTGAAACAGCCGCTTGCATCGTACCGTCTACCCGGTCCATCAGCACTTGGTAGGCCCAGCCTTTCCCGAAGCTGGTCCAGACCAAGCGATCACCCAGCGGCCCCCATTCTTTGGGCGTCCAGGCGCCGTTACCCGGAGAGTTATCGAATGCCTGTGGCATCCAAATGATCGGTTGATCAAAGCTGAGTGGCAGTACTTCTCCACTATTCGGATATTTGGCTTTGTCGGGTCGCATCTGGTATTCCTTTGGGCCGGAATTGGTCACATGAGATTTAATAGTAGGGATATACCCATAAAATCCACCCTCTTCCACTAAACTAATCTTGTTGGCCGGCATCCAATTACCCTGGTTGTCGCTGACATAGATCCGATCTTGCGGGTCCACGGTCACCCCGTTAGGGGCGCGGAAGCCGATAGCCACCGACTCCTGGGTCTTCCCATCCGAGCTTACCCGGATCAGGTTGCCGGGCTCGTCGTTGTTCGTATACTGCCCGGCCTTAGCATACAGGAAGTTGCCCCGGCTGTCAGTCTCCAGCGAAAAATTGTAGGCCTGTACGGGAACGTCTGAAACATCGGTATCCGCAAAAAATGATTCGTAGAAATCGATCTCCCCATTCCCGTTCAGGTCATGCAGCTTTATGATGCGATCTCGACAGATCACGTAAATCTCACCCTCTTTAACTTTCACACCCATTGGGTCATAAAGACCCGTAGCGATGCGTTGCCACCTGATTTCGTCAAGGTCATCATCAATACCCTCAACCATCCATACATCGCCGGCGAAGGTACTGACCACCGCCCGGCCATCGGGAAAAAAGTCGAAACCGGTTGGACGAATCCAACTGTTCCAGGGATTCTCAAACGGGAGGGTAATCTGGTCTACAGTGTATGGAAAATGTTCTTGTATAGTAACCAGGTTTTCAGGTGCCTCCTGGTTGGCCTGCCCATAATGTATGGGATCATAGTGCGGCCGGCCGGCGTTAAGCTGCCCCTTGGTAACGACTGTCTGGTTCCACAATCGCTGTCCCCCGTTAATAAAGTTTTCAGGTTTGGTAAATGTTCTTCCTTGAACATCCAACAAATACCCGGCAAAGGACAGGTATTGCATTTGGCCCTGCCCGCTGTAGCGGTGGATCCTAATTGTTTGCTCTTGGTCAGAAGGTGCAATGTAGAGCCCAAGTTGATGGGGTTCATCAATAACCCATCGCATACCTTCGGTATCGCCCTGCACACCGGCGGCAAAAAATTCATTTATGGAATTTCCCTCTCCCAAAGCGGTTACAACTAAACTCTCCTGCGGATCGACCCAATTCTCCTCGCTGAGTCCCTCCATGGCATTGGGATTATTCAGTGCAAACACACCATCTTTGACGGTTTCACTGTCCCGGTCGCCGAGTCCTCCAACCATAATTTTTCGCCAAGAATCGTCTGGGGCAATCGTCATCGTATGCTGGATGACCGGCACTCCATCCAACATTTCAGCTGATGGCATCTCCAGTACCTTGCGTCCCATAATGGAGTACGACAATACCACATTCTCCCCATGCTGGTAATGCCCGTGGTATTCCAGCCACTGATTCGGGTAGGGCGTGCGTTCAGAAACAAGGTTGTTCAGCTGGCTATACCGATCTTGATAGCTCCAGTGCATCCGTTCCATACCGTTCATCTCCTGTCCATCTATCATCGGTTCACCTTCCCCGCGATAGAGCTGGTATTTGGTTTCGCTCAGGTCAAGCTGTCCTTGCCATGCCGCTACAATCGACATGCGCTGCGGATTATAACTCAAGTAAACCTCCTCGGCCAGTTCAAGAATCAAAGCAGCATTCGCGCGATCATTCAAGGATGAGTACAGTATATTTCCATAATCACCCAAGTTCTCCGAAAAGTAAAGCTGTCCGTACTCCTGGGATCCGGACAGGGCCTCACTTTTAATCATCTGATCCAGCTGCCGGGCAGACATGGTCGGCTCTGGAAGGCCATCCAGGTATGCATCGGTAATGTTAAAATACATCTCGGGATTTGACTCCTTAACGAGTTCTTCCCTGATATACTGAATAACTGCATACGTATCTTCTGGTGACAACCACCGTTGAGCACCCATTTGACCAGCCCCGTTGGTTATGGTCTTCCACATGCTGTACGGATCCGATCCATACTTAAATTCGTCGCTGTTAAAAGATCGTGCAGTCGGTAGATTTGAACTCCCGTCGGCTCCGTGACATGCTGCACATACCTGGTCATAAAACTGCTTCCCCGTTCGGAGGGTCACCTGGTTTAGACTGCTGATTACAACAGCATGATCTATCAAAGCTCCTGTTTCCTTCGACAATCGTGTACCTTCCATCGGTACTTCTTCATCACCAAATATCATTTTTCCTTCCATCTTACCACCCGAAATGATGACCTCTACGGCTATAGTGTCATAAAGTCGCTCTACGATAAATTTCAGCCTGCCGTTCTCATAGGATACTTCTTCCAGCTTTCGCGTTACCGAACTGCTCTCCATATCAAATATCCCCCTGTATGATCCCGGGTCGCCGGAAATATTTATGGTTCCGCTATCTTCCTCATCCCCAAATGAAATAGTGTACTCCCACTTCCCGGTAATATCAGGAGAAGGCTGGGCTTGTGCCGGCAACGGACCCATTAATCCTGCCATGAGACTTAAAAAAAATATTTTTTTGATAAGCTCGATCATATCTAATTTATATTAGCTGGTTTCATGGGATATCTGTTTTGTTCTGGAGTGTAAATTCAATTCACTATACTCTGTTATTTTCTTTTAGACTACGGATACCTCAGTATCTGGCCATCCTTCAGTAACTCTTCTCGCAATAATGAGTAGTCTACATCTTGCAAAGCCTGATCTTCCCTGATGCTCAAAACAGCTGCTGCGGCAGCACTATGTCCTAAAATCATAAATACCGGTTCCATTCGTATCGATCCAAATGCAATGTGTGATGCCGACAGGGCTACCGGAACCAGCAGATTCTGAATCTCTTCTCTCTTTGGTATGAGTGATCCATATGAAATTTGGTACGGCTGTTCAGGGCTGACACCAATATCCCCCTCATTTTGCACATATCCTTCCTTGGTTATATATCGCTGAACGTTGTGAGAATCGAGTGTATAAGATCCCATACCAACAGGTTCGGGTACATCCCGGTTTCCCAATACTTCATGTTCGGTCATTACAACATCACCGATCATTCGCCGTGCTTCACGGATATACAGTTGATGCGGCCAGTTGCCATTATCGGTAAATTCGTCTTTGGCTAATCCCCAACGCTTTACTTCATTCTGAATCTCACTCGGTACACGAGGATCATTGGCCAGAAAGTACATCATCCCTTTTTGATAATCCTCGTGTTCCCGTATGATCTGTTCACGGCGTTCATAGGACGCTTCCGGGTAATCGTAATTCATGCCGATATAATCGGTACTTACCGGTCCGTGGTTATTCGTATCCGTTTTACGATTTGGAATTTCATCATACTTGGCAAAAAAATTGTTTCTTTCATGCCATCCGGATTCGAAGAAACGAAGAAGCAATAAGTACTGAGAGGGTTCGTAATTATCCGGTTTTGGAAATGGGACTTTATTATCTGGATGATCGCTCAGGCACATTCGAAAACAGTAGGCCTGAACTCTGTGGTCACCGCTCCCCTTATCTCCCGGAGGGGAATCAGAAACACCACCAATAATTCCACTTGAGGGATCCCCCGGAGATACATAGGGATCAACATAGGGTCCTTCCGGGGGAAAATAATGACTATGATGATATACTCCTGTCTGAACTCCGTTCCATTCCTCATCATAGGTTTCATTAGACTCACGGCCTACATGATAGCTGACTCCGGCGGCAGCCATTAAATCTCCCTCATATGTGGCATCAATGAACACCTCACCTTCAAATTTTTTACCACTGAGTGTTTCAAAGGAGACAATACGTCCGTTTTCGGAACTTACTCCATCTTTTCGATTTAACCATTCATCTCTGAGAACCCTAATGCCCTCCTCTTCGATAAAATCTTCAAAAACCTGCTCAGCAATATGGGGTTCAAATATCCACATTGTGCCGAATTCCTCGTCCAATGCAGTGGTCCCCTGACCGCGATTTCCAAAATCCGATCGGTCCTGCCAGCGCCAGGTCTCCTCTTGTTGGTAATAGTCATACACGCGCTGATAAAACTCTCTGGACAACCCGCCAATGACTTCTTTATTTCCCGTATCCGTGAAACCGAGTCCCCCTGAAGAGAGGCCTCCTAAATGGTTATCAGGAGAAACCATGATCACAGAATGACCCGACCTGGCCACTTTTACCGCTGCTGTAACAGCCGCCGAGGTTCCTCCATAAATGATGACATCCGCTTCATGAGTGTTCAAAGGTCCGTTATTTGAACTTGAACAGGCAAAGAAAAAAGCAATTACAGTAATTATACCCAGTGATATTAATCTCATATTATCCCTTCCATTTACAATTAATGTTTTAGAGAATTCTGTAAAATTTTAAAAACTACCCTTCCAGTGTGACCATACACCCATCTTCAATAACAGGTTCGCTGGGAAATCTTTGCCTTTGTTTGGGCGGTTCCTCATCAAAAGGAAATGGCGGATATCTACCTGTATCCACCTCCAGTTTTTGACCATCCCTGTTTAATTGATCTCGTAGTTTTTGGTAGTCCAAATCATGAAGATCTCTTTCCTCCTCTAAGGATTGAACGGCTGCTGTAGCCGCGGACTGCCCCAACATCATAAATACAGGTTCCATACGGATCGAACCGAAAGCAATATGAGAAGATGACACAGCGCAGCAAGCCAACAGGTTGCCACATTCCTGTTTCTTAGGCAGTAACGAACGGTAGGATATGGCATAAGGACCACGCGGTGACACCTCAATATTTCCTTCGTTTTGAACACAGCCATCTTGTGTGATATACCGTTGAACATTGTGTGAATCCATTGAATAGGATCCAAGCCCGATTGGATCATCAACGATTCGCAAACGCCTGCAATCTTGCTCCGTCATTACATATTCGCCAATCATTCGTCTTGCTTCCCGAACATAGATCTGTGTAGGCCAGCCCTTGTTTTCTATAAACTCATCTGCCGCGAGTCCCCACCTGCTCACCTCTACTCTAATATCTTGTGGGATTCTTGGATGGTTCGCCAGCGTCCACATCAATCCCCGTTGGTAGTGCTGTTGCTCCTGCAAAATTCGTTCGCGAGTCGCATAATCCCCATCCGGGTATTCATAGTTCACATTGATGTGATTTGTAGAAAAGCCCCAGCGATTGTTGGTATCTGTTTTTCGATTGGGCATTGCTCCCGGCAGCCATGGGATGCGATTTTCACCAGCTTCAAAATTTCGGAAGAGTAATTCATAGTTCAGTTCATCATACCCGTCCGGCTTGGCAAATTCTATCTTATTCTCATCTACATCTGTAAGGCACATCCGGTAGCAGTACGCCTGCACTCTATGATCACCGGAAAACTCTTCTCCGGGATCGTCATTATGAACGCCCGGCAGAATTCCGCTTTGCCTATTCCCGGGTTCAATGTAGGGATCTACAAACCCAGGAAAGATATGATTATGGGTCCGTACCTTCTGAACTCCATTCAGCCTTTCATCATAGGTAGCATTGGCTTCACGGCCTACGTGCCAGGAAACTCCAGCCATCGCCAACAGGTCCCCTTCGTACGTTGCATCGATAAAAACCTGCCCGCTGTAGACATTGCCGGCTTCAGTTTCAATGGCAGTGATTCGGTTATTCCTCTTCGTAACTCCTCTCTCCCCAAGAATAAGTCGATCTTCCATCACGACAGATACACCGGCCTCGTCCAGCATTGCTTCATAAATTTCCCTGGCTACATGAGGTTCAAAGCCAAACATTCCTTCACTGCCCGGTTCGAGCAGAACACTGCGATTC
>JAAAOB010000140.1 GCA_009909035.1 Bacteroidota bacterium | reverse complement strand
CAAAAGAAAAAGAATCCCCAACTACATGGAAAAATAACTTCAAAACTTGGTATTTATAGAGTATAGCCTTTTTGATATGAGTTATTTATAGCTGATTTAAACCCTTAATAAAACAGAGAAATGCGAATCAAAATCTTTCCCATCGTTTTCGCCACTTTCATGCTAACGTTTTGCCAACCGGAACCTGAAGCCGATTCGGAACCGATACAGCAGGATAACTGGCAGCTGGTGTGGAGTGACGAATTTGACGTGGACGGTTTGCCGACCCCGGATAAGTGGGCATACGACGTGGGCTATATCGCCAATAATGAGAAGCAGTACTACACCGAATCGCGCCCGGAAAATGCGAGGGTTGAAAATGGCCACCTGATTATCGAAGCCAAAAAGGAGTCGTGGGAAGATTTCGATTATACATCCGCCCGGCTTGATACACGTCCCGTCCCGTTTGACCAGCGGAATTTGTTCGATAAAACGGTTCATATTCAGATACAACGTTTTACAGCCCATCAGGCAGGCCTTGCGACCCCATAAGTTACATAGATTCTCGCCGCAGGTTCCTTCTTCCAGGCTGGCGGCATGCCGTCGTTTGCTCAGCCGCAGATAGGTCTCGGTGTGTTGATTGCGTTTAAACTCATATTCATGCGGAGTGTTGATCCTGCTTCAGCGTTTTATGGCGTTGTTTGAATGGGTACCCAACACGGAGAGACTCTTCGGTTCGCTCACTCCGGTTGATCGTGTACATTGGGAAAGGAGGACGGTGTGCAACACCCTGTCATTGGCTTACTTCTGTCTTACACCGCCATCTTTATTTTTTTCAGGTTGCTCTTCGTGTCTCTGTTAATCTAATAATGGTTACCTATCCATTGGTTTTGTATTACATGGTACATAGCATCATCCTGTCATTACCCATGCCAATTGGGAGGAAAGTCACGTCTAAGGCAGACCTGGATTAGTATATAAATATTAATTTATGATCATCATAAATATTATTAAAGTTTATTTATGCTTTTTAACTGTTAGTTTAGGCCGGCATTAAAACCCGTGGGCTCTGTGATGAGACCACAGGCGTGACATACCACGGCAGGTTTGAACTTATTGATCGTTTAAATGGACTTTATTGCGGATTTTTTTCTTCGGTTCCTGGTACAATTTCAATCACCTACACTGGGGTTCCTGATTGGCGGGATGGTGGTCGCGGCACTTGGAAGTAAGCTAAAAATACCCAATGCCATTTATCAGTTTATTGTCTTTATGTTGCTTATGAAAATCGGTCTGGAAGGCGGCATTGAAATCCGTGAAGCCAACCTTCTGGAGATGGCGCTGCCGGCTCTGTTTTCGATACTGATTGGACTCTTCATTGTGAGGATCGGAATCAGCATATTTGCACGGTTGCCGGGGATCAACAAGGAAGACGGGATTGCAACCTCCGGTTTGTTTGGCGCTGTAAGTGCATCCACCCTGGCTGTAGCTATTGTAGCGCTGGAGGAGGAATCGATCCCCTTTGAAGCATGGGCACCGGCTCTGTATCCCTTCATGGATATCCCGGCTCTGATCCTGGCTATTGTGGTGGCCAATATTCATCTGAAAAAGCAGGAAAAAGGAGGGGATCGTGAGGTGAATGTGTGGACTATCATCAAGGAGAGTTTGAGAGGATCGGCTTTATCTGCGTTGTTGCTTGGATTAGCCCTTGGACTTTTAACCAATTCAGACTCCGTGCTGCACTCCTTCTACGACCCGTTATTCCGGGGCTTTTTGTCGATCCTGATGTTGGTGATGGGCATGGAGGCTTACGACAGAATCCGGGAGCTGCGAAGTGTTGCCCACTGGTATGCCGTCTATGCCGCCGTGGCTCCTTTAATGCATGGGCTGATCGCATTTGGCCTGGGAACCATCGCCCACCTTCTGGTTGGATTTAGTCCGGGGGGTGTGGTGATTCTGGCTGTCATCGCCTCGTCGAACTCGGACATCTCGGGCCCGCCGACACTCCGGGCCGGCATTCCCTCTGCGAATCCATCGGCCTACATCGGCGCTTCTACCAGCGTGGGAACACCGGTAGCCATCGCCGTGGGTATTCCGCTCTTTATAGCACTTGCACAAATTGTATTTTAAATGGATCTCTTTATCCATCTAACGTATCCGGAGGACATAAATATGACATATCACAAAGCAAAAAAGGCTGTGATCATCGCTGAAAAAATTCTGACGCCAAAAATCCTGGATATTATTGAATCCAGTGGTGCCCGGGGGTATACGGTAGTTCCTGCAGGGGGTAAAGGAGCACATCACCAGCACTATACCTCAGAGAGGGCATCGGTGGTTGATGATTTTTCGACTGTTCGAATTGAAGTTATCGTCAAAAATAAATCGATCGCTGAGACGATTGGAAATAAAGTAGTTGCCGAGTGTTTCAGCCAGTATTCAGGCATCGTTTACCTTGAAGATGTCGAGATCCTGAGACCCGCAAAGTTTAATTCAGATTAAGCGTGGTTTTACCATAGGTCACCTACCTGCCAAAAGTGACGCTCCGTTGAACATTTGCGCCAGGTGGGGCTGTTGGGGTCGCTTACCACGTGCGCCAAGGTGAACATAACCCATTTCAGATGCATCATTTCTCTTTTTTATTATATTACCGGCAGGGATAAAACCAACGTGACCAAAATGAAGGAGGGAATGGATCATGGAATCACAGGACGCTGCCTACCGTGGATCGGAAACACCTGAGTCGATAAAGGGAGAGGAGAGGTCTGGCATGAACTACTCGCCAAGTGTCAGAGACGTGCAGTCTGCGTTTGCAACCGGGACGTCTGTCTCATCAATGGACCTGGTACAGGCACTGGCCCGTCTTCATCCCGAATATGCCAACGGCCGGTTTGAGAAGATTGCTCACGATTCCTACTTGGAAGGGTCGTTTGACACCCGGCCGCCGGAGGAGTGGTTCAGCAATGTGGAACAGCTATTTGATCCGGAAACCGTGCCGGAACTCCATGGCCGGTTATTTGCCCTGGGTTTGTGTGAGCTGGATCAACACCTGAAGGAGGCGTTTGACACCAGTGGTATACTCTCTGCACTCCATGAAGAACTGAAAGAGGAATTTACAGCACTCCTGGCCGAACGTTCACCGTTTGAACGTGATCCTGCCAAACTTCACCTGGACAGCGATTCCCGGGTGGATCATCTTGGACGGGATGGATTTGCGGAAGCGCTGGCCACCTGGCTGAACCGGTTCTGGCGGCAGAGCAATCCACAGGGCGATACCAGGGGGCAGCACAGCTTTATGATGCACCTTCACGGCCCCTGGGGATCGGGGAAGTCCACGCTATTGAATCTCCTGGAACAGAAATTGACACCACAGCGGAAAGACGACGGTAAGACGCAGGAAAAGAAAAAGGAACCGGATCTGCATTGGATGGTGATCCACTTTAATGCATGGCAGCACTCTCATGTGGAACCGGCCTGGTGGCCGCTGCTCAACCAGCTGTATAAAGAGTCTATTGTCAACCTGAAGAAAACGAAACAAAAGCGAAAAGCATGGGCCGTTTGGCGGTATGATCTATGGTGGAAGCTGATATCGGGCAACAAGAGCACAGGGTACTGGTTCGCTCTTTTTGCGGTGTTACTGATCCTGGTGTCGCTGCCCGATATGAATGAGAGCCTGCAGAGCTTTATCCAGTTTGCCACGTTTGCGGGTACCGTGGTAACGGGCGGGTCCTATTTTTTACGAAGCCTGATTTGGGGATCGGCCGGGTCAGCCCAAGACTATCTGAAACTGAACCAGGATCCGCTGGATAAAATTAATGAGTACTTTGTGAAGATTGTCGGCCGGATCGATCAGCCGGTGATGATCTACATCGATGATCTGGACCGCTGCCCGTCATCCTATGTGGTAGATCTGCTGGAGAGTTTGCAAACCCTGTTTAATGACTCCAGAGTGTTCTATGTATTGGCTGCCGACCGGCGCTGGCTCTACGGCAGTTTCGAAGAAAGGTACGGGGAGTTCCGCAACCATATTGAGGAGCCGGGAAAACAGATCGGATACCTCTTCCTGGATAAGCTGTTTCAACTGTCGATCTCTGTACCGCAGGTTTCACCGGAGGTACGGGAAGATTACCTGAACTATCTCTACCTGGATAAAGAGAACGAACAGAGGAATCTGGATGAGATGCGCCGGCAGATACGTGAGGAGTTTGAACAGGTACGGTCCGATCCGGAACTGGTTCGCAGGGCGGATAGGAAGGGCGCAGGCAGAGAAGAGAGGCAGATGCGCCGGGAGGAAGCGGTACGGGCATCGGCTAAAGAGGAAATTGAAGTGAGTACCGAGTATTTTCTCAAGCAGTTTGCACATCTCCTGGAGCCCAACCCAAGAGCAATCAAACGGTTAGTGAACAATTACGGGATCTACCGGGCCGTTGTATTGCTCTCTGACCCGACCGTGATCGATTCATGGGAGAAACGGAAAAAATTTGCTTTATGGAATATATTGGCGATGCGCTGGCCGATGCTGGCGGAAGTGCTGGAGGCTGAGGGTGAGTTGATTCCATTTGTTGCAGAGGGAACAATCGAAAAGATTAACCGGGATGAGGTCAGAGACCTTGCAGCCATGCGGGAGGTGCAGGATGTGCTGAAGGGAAAAGGGGTTGATACGGACCTTGATGCCGAATATATAAAACGAATATTAACCCTGCAGGCAGCACCAGCCTGATTCTGTATATACTGCACGTATTTATTTTGTGCCCCAGGTTTCTTCATGTTCCTTCGCGGTGTTGAGGGTTCGTGGTAAATCAGGAAGTGTCATGTAGTGGATGGTTCAATCTTTACCGGTACCCGCGAAGTTGACGTGCAGATCGGGTGGGTTGGGCTGGCGCCCCGCGGGGGCTTCGTATACTCGGTTTGGCCTTTGATCACAGGGAAGTACCCTGTGATGTTGCTGACGTCCTTTCAGGACTGGCTTTGGGACGTTATCAAATCGTTTGACGCAATGTTTTGAATTCCCATAACGGGCGCAAGTGTTCAGCGAAGCTTCTGCAGGCAACGAAGCCTTTCGGCGTAGTTGACTCACTTGTGCCAGATCGGGCGACAATAAAACTCCATATTAGTAGGTGTTGAACTATTGTTTCATTATTATTAGTCTCCCTCATTCATATATCACCCCATGATTAGTTATACATTAAAAATTCCATTTGGTTGTGTGGGCAAATACCTGTAGATTAATAAGAGTTGCTTGAAACAAAAGCCTATCGAACAAAGCAACAAAAGCACACTCGTCCCAAAAATACTCCTTCAACATCCAATCCACTGTAAAATCTCACGCCTGACGCACGTTCATAGAAATGTGCTTGTCGCTCTGTTGAACACTTGCGCAAGATTTAGGGTGCAGGAAGAGGAAAATGGGTGATTGGATTATTCGAACAACACAACATCCGCGCGAACAGTCACCTTAACCTGGGTGTAGATCAACAGGTTCAGCATTTCGGCATCGTATCGAATATTCGTGAGCGCTACTTTTTTGCCTTCGACGGATCCGTGTTCCTCTTCGTAGTCAGACCACAAATTTCTAAGGGCTTCAGCATAAAGTGCACCTGTTCCATTTACACGGGCAATAGCAAGTGAATTGGCGACAGGTCCATTAGAGTAACTCAATCCAAGGATGTAGCCCGCAGAAGACTCCCCTGATACATTTGATGCATGGACGGTGTAGTTATCATCTTCAAGATTAACGACGGTTTGGTTTAGTGCCAAAAATGCACCGCTATTTGAACATCCCGTGAACAATAGCGCAACAAACAGAAGCAGAGTAGATGTGAGTGATTTCATATAGCGTCGGGTTCTTTGTGATAGTTTTAATGTTAGACAACACAATCCTTACGTACTGAAATACGTTTTGTTGCTTAAAATGGAGGATAGATGGATGTGTTTTGGCGCCAGGTGTGGGGTCAGGTCTTCATCGAGATCTGCCGTATCTCTTTTAGCGTCTCCA
>JAAAOB010000137.1 GCA_009909035.1 Bacteroidota bacterium | reverse complement strand
TGAAAAAGATGCCCCGGATACGCCTCATGAAACGAGAGCGATTCCAGTACAGCTTTGGTTTGTGTCTCCGGCTGATAAGTGTTGATTACATATTTGCCCGGCTGACTCCCATCGGCTGCCGGCGGAATAGCCTGACCCAGCGGGGCGGTTTTCTCCTGGAAGGGCGGGTAGGGAATCACGTCGGTTTCCAATTCAGGAATAAACCCAAAATAATCAGGGAGAGCTTCTTCAGATCGTGCTACTGCTTCCTCGGCAAATTGGATCATCTGCTCGCGGCTTTCGAACCGGTATTGGGGGTCTTCTTTGACGATGCGAAGAATTTCGGCCGGATCGCCGGTACCCAGGCTGCGCTCGCCCAGCTCGCTCATCTGCTGCACAATCACCTCCATCTGATCAAGCCCCTGCTGGTGAATTTCCTCGGCAGTAAAGCTGGCCGACACAAAATATTCGGTGGATGCCTGGTAACAGGCTTTGCCATTCGGCAGGGTGCTGACGCCCACTACCTGGCGGGCCTCCGGCAGGTACTCTTCCGCCAAAAAATCCCGGTAAGCGGTGATAACAGGAAAGATCTCCGACTCAACCAGCTCCACCAATCGCTGTTTGAAGGCTTCGTTATCATCCGGGGCCATGGAGGCAAAGGGCGTGTCCTCCGGCGGGGTTTGCAGCAGGGCATCCATCTGCCCGATAACAGCCCTCACACCCGATTCCGGTGCCGTATATCCCGATTCAATCCCGGTTTTTAAATTATCTATTTCCGTCAGGATATAGTCCGGCATTTGCGAGACCCGGCTGTAGGCGTTTTCGCGCTGTTCTTCCGTTTCTACCGGCAGGGATGAAAAGACGAACGACAGCGCATTCTGCCAGCCGTTGTAGGTGGGACTCACCTGCCACTGCTCCATATTACAGGCTCGCAGGTTGACGGAAGCATCCAGACGGTTTTTCAAGAAGCCGAAGGTGATCGCTTCACTTCCCTGGAGAGCAGGTGCATTGATCTCATCTAATTCAGCCAATAGACTGTCTTCGGTGGCGTGCCATTCTGCCAGGGCTTGCAAGGAATTATCGGTGAGCCGGGCCGGATAAAGGTCCGGTGCGCCCCATATGACTGCCCGTTCCGGGTACGTGGTAAAGTAGGCCTCCACATAGGTGTCGGCGAGGCTGGTAACTTGTTCGGCCGGTTGCTCTTTGGGTGTGCAGCTGGTGAGCAGGAGCAGGGGCACGGTAAAAACAAAAGATTTCATCATGACTTTAGGTTTTTATTGTAAATTGGATTGAAGGTTTACTTTTTTGGCAGATCAAGCGCCGGGTTTCTGTCGAAGAAATCGAAGGGCCTCAGTTCGAAGGAATGCCACAGGACCGGCATCACCGGCCAGTCTTCAGCCCTCACCATGTGGTGCATAGCCATTGTATACCAGACAACAATGTCCGTGTTTTCTATTGAGCGGTTTTCTGATGTCCATTCGGGCAGACCCTGCCCCGGAACACTTAGCGTTGGAAACTCACCCGCGGCAAACATCTCATCTGTTTGATGAGGCGTGACCCAAAGATGGTGATCGATGTACCCTGCCCGTCGTCTGGGGTAATCATCTTCTGTCAGCTTCGTGAGCGCCGTCATGCCAGGCATCAGCTGGTAACTGGTCGGGTAGCCTACATGATTGGTCTTGCTTCCGCTGATTATCCTCCAGAGTGCAGGATTCTCCATCATTTTCTTCTGTTTAGCTTCCGACTCATTTCTTGCAATACTGGATTCTGCAACCCAGAGACTCCGTCTTGGGTGTTCGTCAGGCAGCCTCATGGGTGAAATCCGGTCGATTTGAAGACTATTGTCATCCCCATCCACATCCATATCCAAACGATAACTGAAGTAGTGATCGTGATTTACCGCCACGATGTTAGGATCCACGAACCGGCCATAGGCATCATCCCTGTTAGCCTCTCCGGCTGCTTCCGTTGCATCTCTCTGAATCGTTGATTTTGCTTCAGCAATACCAGTGGCGCCGGCACGAACCACAATCGATCCATCCTGCTGGAACACCCAATCCAGTATATAATCATAGTTGCCGACAACGGCTGCTGTCCTCACGACAAGGTCACGTTTGACACGGCTTTCCGGTCCCATTTCTGCACTATTATGCCGCCAGGAGGGATCCCCGTTTTCACGTTCAAAAATGGCAATCAGGTTGGGCACATGCTTTGGGCGTCCATTATCGTGCATGAACAGTCCATCCATGTAGTGTGCGTAATCAGGAGCGTCTAATCCGGGTAAGAGCGGGTTCGTAAATCCGCCGGCGGTGTATTCACCCAGGTCGATGAAATTACGCGGGTACCAGCCGAACGCTGGGTCCATATAGGGAACGAAGATTTCGGACAGAAATCCTTCATACATCACGGGCCGAACATCGTCCCCATCAGCATACGTGACGGTCGAGACAACCATGCCCACCCGGTGATCCGGCCGGACGTGAAATTTCCATTTCTGCCACTCTACCTCATAGCCATCAACCTCAAATCCTACCCCATTTGGCTGATGCACAATCATTTTACCGGGAACCTCTCGTTTATTTGGAATGGAGGCGTGGTTAAAATCAATATTTGTTTCGGAAACCGGCACAATTCCTTCATCCACAACCCGCAATATTTCCATGCTATTTACATCTGCTACAATGGTAACTCCTTCAATTCCTCGTCCCCATCCATTTCGGAATCCGCTTGGGTCAGCGGCTGATCCGTGAGCGATACGTCTGCCGATCTGCTCATCGGTGCCAAAATAGCCCGGTGGGCCAAACCAGACATCGATCAGCGTGAGATCATCATACCCTCGCTTTTCCATTGCTTCAATAAAACCGGGGTGCTCTTTGGCTGTGTCCGATAACTTCCCGAACTCCTCTTCCAGCCATGTGGGTTGAATGCCCTCAAGCTTGTTCCAGCTCTCCAGAGACCGGTTATTAATGTCTGCGATCGCCTTGTAGGTATCGGCACCTTGATGAACAATTGCATATACCAGTCTCGGTACTTGCTCCTGGCCATTCCAATTCCATACGGCCTGCTTATCAGGGGGGACCAGGTTGATATGTGAAAACCGGGTATCTCTATCCAGGTTACCGGCTTCATCCAGGGTTTCAAGCACAACCCAGTATTCCTGCCAGGAAATCGGGTCAAGCGGATGGGACGGTTCTTGTGCCTCAGCAGTAACTGCTGCAAGCATCAGCAATAAACATATGGTTAGAGCATTCAATGTTTTCATTTTGAAATGGATTGGTTAAAATTTAAAAGCATAAGTCATTGGAGTTTTACAGGCTCACCTGAAGGGTTAAAGAGATCATAATGACAATCATCAGAACGAAGATAAGCGGCCATATAAACCTGAGGTAGCGGTCTAACCCGATTTTACAGATCTCAAGAGAAGGAAGCAGCAGCCCGGTGGGAATCACCAGTAAGACGAGCTGTCCATAAAGGTAGGTGTTTACAATCATCTCGCGGCCAAAACCGGTGGTGTCGGCCAGTGGCGCAAAGATCGGCATGGTCAGAACTGCCATTCCGGATGATGATGGCACCAGAAAAAACAGCCCGTTGTAAATCAGGAACATCGCATTAACGATGAGCCCGTCATTCATCCCTTCCGTTGCAGATGCCGCATGATAAAGTATCGTATCACTAATCAACCCATCATTCATCAGAATGGAGACTCCTCTTGCAATGCCGATCAGAAATGCTACTCCCAACAGGTCGCCTGCTCCCTTCACGAAAGCTTCTCCAAATGTCGCCTCATGTATTTGAGCGATGAATCCGATCAAAATTGCACCAACCAGAAAAACGGTCGTCATTTCGATGAACCACCAATCGAGCAGCAAAACACCTGCGATCATCGATACAAAACAACCCATAAATACGGTGAGAATCAGTATTCTGCGAACATCAAAGTCTTGAGTCTCTTGATCCGTATTCAAACCAAAATACTCTTCAATCTCGTCTTTCTGTTTGTATAAGAGCGATGCCCCGGGATCCTTTTTCACCTTGTTTGCATAGCGCAGGATGAACAGAACGGTAATCGTAATGCAGATCACAAACATCAGGCTTCTTGCATATATACCCTCTGTCCATATAATACCGGCCGAATCTGATGCGATGATCACCGAAAAGGGATTGATGGTTGAACACATACTCCCTACGGTGGACCCCAGGTAGATGCAGGCAAACCCAACCAGCGCGTCATACCCCGCTGCAATAAAGACCGGGATCAGGATCAGGTAGAGCGCGATGGTCTCTTCGGCGAACCCGAACGTGGTTCCTCCAAAGGCAACAAGAGTGGTGGTAAGAATAATGAGGACATATTCACGGCCTTCCAGAGCATTTCCAAGCCAGGCAATACCGGCGTTGAATGCACCGGTCAGATTCATGACGCCGATCAGCCCGCCAATAATCAGCACCAGGAAGATGATATCTGCAGCATCAATAATCCCTTTTACGGGAGACATCGCCAATGCATAAAGTCCCTGCGGCGCAGCAGCCACCTGCTGGTAGGAACCGGGCACACTTACCGGACGATAAATCGCACCGCTCGTAAAATTACCCAGCGGTATGTTGATGCCGAGGTTGTCCAGCATCTCTTGCGAAGCGGGAAACGTGGAGCTGCCGTCATTGCTTGTAACCGTGAACGAATCATCATCGGAATGATACACCAGCGAGTCATAATTTCCCGCCGGAATCAGCCAGGTTAAGGCGGCAACCATGGCCGCTATCATCATCAGGATGGTAAGTGCAGACGGAAATTTCATATCTGAATCATTCTGGTTCATTGGGCAGCCATGGTGTTGATTCAAAGAACGCGATGAAACGAAAGTCGGTTTACATCGTAGGGGTTATTTCCAGATCGTATCACTAATGTTCAGGAATTAATCCTACCCCCCTGCTGCCGGTCGGTTTTATGATGAGTGAACAAGTGCTGACCGGCACCGTTTTTTGTGCAGCAGCACAGTTCCTCAGAAATAAAAACAGCCCCGTTCACAAACATCCACAAACGGGGCTTTTTTATCTCTTGATATCATCGTTACCAACCTGATATAACATCACCAGCTAAAATGGTTTCAGTGACTTAAAATGTCTTGTACTTTTTGAGAAAAGATTTGTACAAATTCTACAAAACCAACCCTGTCATTTGTTTTGCGGTGCGCATCCAATACCTGCAAGTGTAGTTAACCATTAAATAAACAAGAGTGCACTATTAGAAAGTGGATGATGACGTTTTAATTCTCTTATTGTACCAGAGGGATCCCGCCAGGAGAGAGAAAGAAGAGGAGTACTCCGCCGATTTTTGGAGAGAGGGGTGAGTTCAGTACTTCTGGATTTGATCAGATATTTCATCGATAGAGTGACGGAGTTGTTGGATGAGGACCTTCACCGGATGAATTCCCTTCATCCGGTGAATCGCCCGAACAAGACCCCCGGCCGTTCCAGACCTGTCGTAAAGATTCGGACCTGCCCCACTCATCCGATGACGGGAAGTCGTCGGATGAGAAGATAAAACCATACGCCCGAACCCTACCCTTTTCGAAATTCAGATGGACTTACCCCGAACTGTTTTTTGAAAACCCGGGTAAAATAGGCCTGGTCGTTATAGCCAACCAGGTAGGATACTTCAGCTATGGATATGTCGTTTTTGCTTTTGAGTAATTTAGCGGCATGGCGAAGTTTCACAGCTACAATAAACTGAACGGCCGTTTGATCGGTAAGGGCCTGAAGTTTTCGATTCAGCTGTGATTGGCTCATGTTTAATTCACCTGCAAATGCTTCAACTTTAAACTGTTCGTTTCCGAAATTGTTTTCCACAATAGAAATTGCTTTCTCAAGAAATGCCTTTTCGGTGGAATCATCTGAAACATTGGAGGTGTGAATCATGCCGGATTTAGAAAACTGGTCCCGAAGTTGTCTTCGCTGTTGAATGAGCTGCCGCACGCGAGCCTGCAATTCTCTTATCTTGAACGGCTTTAC
>JAAAOB010000122.1 GCA_009909035.1 Bacteroidota bacterium | reverse complement strand
GCTGCTGGCCTTTCGGATGCATATGCCAATTCAATTTCGCGCCGGCTGCAAACGTCGCGATCGTAATGTTATATTCGAACGTTTCGTCCGCTTCACTCAAATGATTGAGCCATACATCTCCGGTGTGATGAACATTTGGAGCTAATTCTCCTTGGGGAAAAATGCCAGAATTCTGTGCTAATGCCTGGATAGACATTGTTGCAGATAGTAAAATGATGAATAAGAGTTGTTTCATGAGTTATTATTAAATGATTTTATCAGTTTTAATGATCATCAGGTTTGAAATCCACTACTTAGGTGGTGCCTCCACACCCGAGTACCGCAGTACTCCGTCCGGAAGTCGCTGACCCAGAATCTCGATTTCTGACAGTGATGAGTTCAGCTCAGAGAGCTCGCTTGGTGTAAATTGAACCGAAGCTGCTCCGATATTTTGGATTACGTGATCCTTGTTGGTGCTTCCGGGAATGGGAACGATCCAGGGTTTCTGAGCCAACAGCCATGCCAATGCGATCTGAGCCGGGGCGGCCTGTTTTCGTTCGGCCCATTGTTCAATCAGTTCAACAAGTGCCAGGTTGTGTGGAAGATTTTCCGGAGAGAAACGGGGTTCGACACCGCGGATATCACCTTGAGCAAAGCGCGTATTTTCACCGATCCAGCCCGTTAGAAACTGGACACCAAGCGGACTCCACGGTACAAAACCAATTCCAAGCTCCTCACATGTCGGAATTACTTCCTCCTCAGGTCCCCGCCAAAGCATGGAATATTCATTCTGAACAGCAGTAACCGGCACCTCTGCATGTGCACGTCGCAACGTGTTCAGCCCCATTTCCGACAATCCCCAATGCAGAACCTTACCTTCATCCATCAGGTCTCCAATCGCTCCGGCCACATCCTCAATTGGCACTTCAGGATCGACCCGGTGCTGGTAGAGCAGATCGATTCGATCGGTTCGAAGGCGTCTCAGCATTCCTTCAACGGCGAGTTTGATGTGTTCGGGTTTGCTGTTGAGTCCGGGCCCCCGCTCACCGGTCTCAAGATCGATGTTCCATCCAAACTTAGATGTAATCACGACTTCATCCCGAAACGGCTCAATGGCTTCACCAAGAATACGTTCGCACTCGTGTGGACCATACGCTTCTGCGGTATCAAAGAAAGTCAGGCCGTGATCAAAAGCGGTTCGGAGGACGTCAATCATTTCCGGCCTGTAAGGCGTCGTTGTTGTATATTTTCGTGCCATATTTTGAACGCCCATCCCAATACTTGAGACTTCAAGCGAGCCAAGCATTCGTTTGTTACTTATCGATGCTGATTTGGTCGTTGGATCCCCTTTTGTTTTTTTCTCCTTAAACTGATTTAGCGATGCTGCTCCCATCAAATTCACCGCCGCTATCAGGCTTGTACCTGAGAATGCACTCTTGATCATAAAATCACGGCGGCTCATTCTATTTTTCTTTTTCATCTCTCTACTCCTTTTTGATTATTTAGTTTTCTCTGCTTCTCATGCTTTTACGCTCATCTTGAGCTTGATAAGGATCTCCGCTCGAAAATGAACGCTGGTGATTCTCTTAAGTTAAGCTCATCTTACTTTTATTCAGTTTCTCCGGTGTAAACGACTCGCCAGATACGGCCCTCTTTGGAGTCTGAGATATAGAGTGCACCATCCGTTCCCATTGCCAAGCCCATCGGTCGATATTCTGCTTGTCCCGGGCTGGGGATTGGATCCACACCGGCAAAACCATCGGCGAAGGTCTCGTAATCACCGGCGGGTGCTCCATCTTCAAATGGTACAAAGGATACGTTGTAGCCCCTTTGTGGCAACGGCGCACGATTCCATGAACCATGAAATGCGATAAAGGCTCCACCCTGATAATGCTCCGGGAAATGTTGACCGGTATAAAACAGAAGCCCGTTCGGTGCCCAATGACCCGGAAAGGCTATCACAGGATCGAGAAATTCTGAACAGCGCCCGACCTCCTGCCCGTCTCCGCCATACTCGGGACTCAACACTTTTTCCTCCTGCCTCCAGTCGTAATAGCAGTACGGCCAGCCTGCATTCGCACCTTCAGTCAGTCTGAACATCTCTTCAGCAGGAAGTTCCGCATTATCCTCTTCGGTATATAGATCAGGCCAGAGTGTATTGAGCTGATCTCGCCCATGCTGCATGACATAAAGGGCATTATCCTCATGATTCCAATCAAGGCCAACAACGTTACGAATACCTGTCGCATAATGATGGCCGTCGTCCTGTTGTGTCTGGCCTAAAGAGTCAGCATTGAAACGCCAGATTCCGGCTTGCCGCTCCAACTGCGGACAGGGATCCAATCCTGAAGAGCCGGGTGTGCGTGGTTCTTGCTGGCAAGCATTGGACGGAGCACCCACATTTACATAGAGATTCCCGTTGTCATCAAACGCGATGGACTTGGAATCGTGCGACTGCTGCTCCGGGAAACCGGTAACAACAATCTCCGGCTCACCTTCTGGGACAAGCGACCCGTCTTCGGGCATTGGCCAGCGATAAACAGACTCTGTATTGGAAACCCAGATATAACCGTTGTGAACAGCCATACCTGTTTCCCAGAGAATTCCGCCTCTCAATGGAGTCATATCACTGAAACGCTCAATAATGTCAGCTTTGAAATCACCAGTGGTATCACGGAGGGCTGCGATTCCACCTTCTTCACTTCGCGTTTTTACATAGATGTCCCCATTTGGGGCCACGGCAATATGACGTGCGGGGCCGAGACTGTCGACAACCAGACTTGCACAAAATCCGTCCGGCAGAGTAATGCCGCCATTATCGGGATCACACACAATTTCTGCGGTTGTCTGGTTCTGATTACTATCACCCGAAGGACCGCCACATCCGGCAATTAAAATCACTGAGAATATTGATAGAACTGCAAAAAGGAGGTTTCCCTTCGTGAAATCAGAAAAACCTCTTCTGATCGGGTTCGAAATGTTTTTATTGATATCCATAATATTTATGTCGTTTTAGTATCGTATCGCTGAAAGAGATGTTGGTTTTGTATGATAATCTCAATTCGATTTATGTAATCGTTAAGGAGCGCCCCCCTTCGAAGGGGGCAATGGGGGATGATTGCACAAGATTTAAATTGAAATCAGAAATCTATATTCATGCAAAGTTCATCGGTCATCCCCCTGAATCAACTTTGTTGATTCTTTCCCCCTTCAAAGGGGGATTTTAAAATGCATTTTCATGTTCTCAAATTCATTTCATATTAGTCTAAAGATATAAATCCAAGCGTACTCTGTGAGGTCATCGGAACTACAAGTTGGTTGTTGTCTGAATCGTAGCAAATGGATGCCGCACTCGGAATATTCTCTGCAATTAGTTCGGCAGATTCACTGGGACCAATTCTGGAAATTCCACCCTGTCGTACACTGCTTATGTACTTCGTGCCATCCTGCATGATCTCTATTCCGTCACCGCCTGCCTGAACCGCTTTCTCTGTTTTTAACAGTTTTCCTTCCGGTGAAAACGTGAGGACGTCAGGATTTCCAAAATTGACCACCGCAATATTTCCATCCGGATCCAATATCACCGGTTTGTGTCGTATAAATGGTTCCGTCTTCCGCTACGGTAATGTCATTAATCCAGGGAGACTCTTCGATTCGAATATTGTCCAGAGGTGCGCCCGTTTCCAAATCAAACCGACGAATCACAGCAACCGACGGGTCATCCTGGCTTGTGCCGCCGTCGCGATCCGCAAAGTAGAGAACGCCATCTGCTATTTCGCTTCCCAACGGATCATTCAAAACCAATGGCGGAGACAAATCGCTGCGCTGACCGGAATTCTGAACACCAATCCATTTTGGTGTATGAACAGAACCGTCAGAGTTTATCAGCGAAACCCATGCATCATTTTCCTGAACATTTTGCCGGTCACCCATGCTGGGCACCACTATCAGGTCCCGTTCAGCATCATAAATACAACTTTCCGCAGACTGGATAGCTCCATAGATGCTTACATTGGATGAGATCGGTTGAAATTTGCCGTCAGAAGTTAGACCCACGGGATCCCCAACTGAATAAGGTTCCGAATCCTGTGCGGATACAGGATTGGCGACGAGTCCAATGGTCGTTAGTAAGATTATAAGCGTATAAAGTATCTTGAATTGTTTAAAATCTGTCATTGCGTGTTTTTTTTATTCATCATAATTATCTGCATTTGGATCGTTTTGCAAGTCATCCTGAACTTGATTCAGGATCTCCATTCGAAGTTTAAGGTTGGGGATTCTGTCCCGACGGTTCGGGATCAGAATGACCTTTTCAGAGTTTGCTCAACTACTCCTCAATGCTATGAGTATCCCGAACACTGCTAAACGTCAGGTCCAATAAACTCCAATCACCATCCTGGTTTTGGTAGACCTCCGTTACCGTAAATTCATTGGATACGACACTACCCCGAACCTCAGCCTCCAGGGTAATACGGTTCCAAAGGATGACGGTATCTCCAAACGTTTCTACCACTACCTGGTGGACATCAGCATTCTTGTACCAAATGCTTCCGCTTTCAATGATCTCGAGCTCCCGGTCCTTTCCCCACGATCCACTCATGTGGACAAATCTTGCATCGTCGTTAAAAAGGGTGGCGAGCTCGTCCACATTCTTGTCGGCCATCCACTGCCATTTCTGTTGGGAGAGATCTGTAACTTCCTCCACTACATCAGCATTTTGCGCAAAGGCAGGAACGCTAAATGAGATTATAAAGAGTCCAATGAGAGCTATTTTTAGTCGATTCAATTTCATCGTGTCGATGATTTGTGAGTTTTGTAGTTAATATTTCGTTGTTTCTTTTTATACAAGCTATTGCATTCCAATTTTCCGCAACCATTCTACTACTTGAGCACGGACCTCTTCTCGGCGACCTCCTTTGATATCCAGGTAGATTCCATCTCGTTCCAATCCGCCTTTGACTGAAAAACTTTCCAATATGTTTGAATCCTTGCAGAGATTTTCTACTTGTTGAATACTACTTCCCAAGCCATATCCACCGTTTGTGTTGAATGGAATTACTGTTTTGCCGCTCAAATCATACTCATTCAAAAAGCTTTTCATGGGCGGCGGCAACTGCATGTCCCAAGTTGGAAAACCGATAAATACTGTTTCGTAATTCTGAATATTTTCAATTTGAGTTTTCAAGGCTGGCAGATACCCTCTTTCATTTTCGCGATCCACCTGCGCTACGATGGCATCATAATACTTTGGGTAGGGTGTTTTCAGCTCAAGTTCTACCATATCACCGCCTACTTCACCCCGGATGATTTCGGCCACAGCCTCCGTGTTTCCGGTGCGGGACAGATAGACGATAAGGCGTTCTTCTGAGCCAGAATTACCCTGAGCTTTCACAGGTGATGCCACGAGTAAAAAAATCAGAATCCCAAAAAAGATAAATCTATTCATAAGCCACAGGGACTATTTTTGATCTTGTTTTATTGATCTTCATGAACCGTCTAATTTCCCGTCCGTTCTTCATATTCTTTCGGGTATCGCGCACCCTGAACGTTGATTTTTGACAGGGCCTTTTCGATTTGATCAAGATCATTCGGGGTCAAATCAACTTCTGCCGCTTCGATGTTGCCTTCCAGGTGTTTCCCTTTCGTGGTTCCGGGAATCGGGACAATCCACGGTTTTTGAGCCAGAACCCAGGCGATGGCGATTTGAGCTTTTGTAACTCCTTTCTCTTCGGCAATCTTGCCAAGCAAATTCACCAAGTCCTGGTTGGCTTTCCGGTTTTCTTTGTTAAATCGGGGGACGATGTTTCGGAAATCATTTTCACTGAATTCGGTACGTTCATCAATCTCACCGGTCAGAAATCCTTTGCCGAGCGGACTAAACGGCACGAAACCAATTCCGACTTCTTCAAGCGCCGGCAGAAGCTCCTCTTCCGGTTTTCTCCACCACATGGAATATTCACTTTGAACGGCTGTAACCGGTTGAACGGCATGAGCTTTTCGAATGGTTTGGACGCCCGCTTCAGACAACCCGAAATGCTTCACCTTACCTTCTTTGATCAACTCTTTCACGGTTCCGGCCACATC
>JAAAOB010000053.1 GCA_009909035.1 Bacteroidota bacterium | reverse complement strand
CGATCTGTTTATCTCTTTCAATATCTTCAAAGAACAACTCCCACAATCAAAGCACATCGCCTCCATCGCAGATTTACAAACTAAGAATTATTTAGATCAGATACCAAATAATTCTTTACTAATTACTTCTTTTTTTCGTCTTCTTCTTCTGAAGCTTTCTCATCTTCAGTTTCTGCACTATTTTCAGCCTTTGCTTCGGCTTCTTGTTCCGTCTTGTCTTCTACATTAGCATCATCCGCAACGGCCTCTTTGGTCTTAATGTCACCGTCAGCATCTGAGTCTGTGTCTTTAGCCTCAACAGGTTCTTCAGCTTTTGCTGTTTCCTTCTCTTTCGGATCAGCCGGTGCGGACGTATCCGGCTTGTTCGATTTACCGGCGCGCCGTGTACGTTTTTTCTTCGCTGATTTCTTCTCTGGTTCGTAGTCACTAAAGTCCACCAGTTCAATAAGAGCCATCTCAGCGCTGTCACCGACTCGAAACCCAAGCTTTAGTACTCTTGTGTACCCGCCCGGTCTGTCACCGACAGCAGGTGCCACTTCATTGAAGAGTGTATTTACTGCATGTTTATCCTGCAGAGATGAGAACGCCTGCCGTCTGTTGTGGCTGGTATCCTCTTTGGCTCTTGTAATGATTGGTTCAACGTACCTGCGCAGCTCTTTGGCTTTGGTAACAGTTGTTTGTATTGATTTGTGCTCAATCAGGCTGCAGGACATTGCCTTCATTGTGGCATGCCTGTGAGACGTGTTGCGTCCCAATTTTTTTCCTTTTACTAAATGGCGCATAACGTAATATCCTCAATTATTTATCAAGGAATTTCGACACATCCATGCCAAATTCCAGATTTTTTTCTTCAATAACTTCTACCAGTTCGGAAAGTGATTTCTTACCAAAATTTCTGAATTTCAGAAGATCTTGTTCGTCGCGTGAAACCAGCTCGGCAATAGTATTAATATTAGCCGACTTCAGGCAGTTGTATGCCCTTACACTCAAGTTCAGATCTTCAATACTTGTTTTCAGCAGACTTGCAATTCGTTGTTTCTCTGCATCAACTTCTTCCTCTTCCTGTGTGAAAGGCTCTTCAATTTTTTCAGTAATAAATTTCTCAATATGTTCTTTGAGAATTTTACCAGCAATCGTCAACGCCTCTTTTGCATTCAGCGAACCGTCCGTGGTTACATTCAGAACCAGTTTCTCATAATCCGTTCGCTGGCCTACTCGAACATTTTCCACATCAAAATCCACAGATTTTATAGGAGTGAAAATAGCATCGATGGGCATAAGCGCCACATCATCTTCAAAATCATCCACCATCTCCTCAGCCGGAATGTACCCGCGGCCTCGTCCTATTCTTAATTCCATATCGACCTGAACATCATCAGATAGAGTGGCAATCAACAAATCAGGATTTAAAACTTCAAAATCGGCAGTGGCTTCACCGATATCACCGGCAGTCAGCCGACCTGTTTCCGTTTTACTGAGGTTGATTACTCCACCGCTCTGCTCAACTTGTTTAAATCGAACTTGCTTGAGGTTCAGTATAATTTCGTATACATCTTCTTTAACACCTTCTATACTCGAATACTCGTGATCAACATCGTTAATTTTTACCGCGGTAATCGCAAGCCCCGGGAGTGATGAGAGAAGAACTCTTCTGAATGAGTTTCCAATCGTAACACCAAATCCTCTTTCAAGCGGCTGCAGGATAAATGTTCCATAGTTATCGGAATCCTGTTCTACCTCCACAGATTCCGGCATTTGCAAACTATAGTTGTTCATAAAATAATGGATTAAGTCTGTTATAAAATTATTTGGAGTAGAGCTCGATAATCAACTGTGTGTTGATGTTCTCGGGTATCTCGTCTTTCATTGGGTCGTTTAAATATTTGCCGGTTTTGGTCTTCTTATCAATCTCCAGCCATTTATATCTCCCCGGTGAACTGTTGTTCAATGACTCGTTGATGAGTTCAAGATCCCGCGACTTCGGCCGTATGGTGATCACGTCACCGGCCTTTACATGATAGGAAGGAATGTTGACGATTTGGCCATTTACAACAATGTGCTTATGGCTGACAAACTGCCGCGCCTGGCTTCTTGTCCGGGCAAAGCCGAGGCGATAAACTACATTGTCGAGCCGAGCTTCAAGGTATTGAAGCAGAAGCTCGCCCGTTACACCCTCTTTGGAGTTCGCTTTTTCGTACAGGTTACGAAATTGCTTCTCCAGCATTCCGTAGGTGTACCGTGCTTTCTGTTTTTCATCCAGCTGCACAGCGTATTCCGATTTTCTTGAATACCGGCTTCTGCCGTGCTGCCCCGGGCCATACGGTTTCCGCTCTAATGCACTGCTCGGGCCAAATATCGGCTCGCGGAATCGTCTTGCAATTTTTTGTTTTGGTCCTCTGTATCTTGCCATGGTAATTAAATCTAAATGTTAAACTCTTCTTCTTTTCGGAGGGCGGCAGCCGTTGTGTGGAATGGGTGTACGATCTTTAATAGAGGTAACCTCGAGACCGCTGGTTGCCAGGGCACGAATAGCAGATTCCCTGCCCGATCCCGGCCCTTTGACAAAGACTTCAACCTTACGCAGTCCCATTTCGTGAGCTGCAGATGCGGCTGTTTCTGCACTGACCTGAGCAGCATATGGCGTATTTTTTCGAGATCCTTTAAATCCCTCTTTGCCGGAAGAAGACCACGACAATACATTCCCGTTGGCATCCGTAACGCTTACAAGCACATTGTTAAATGTAGCTTTAATAAACGCCATACCGTTGGGATCACTGATCTGTTTTCTTTTTTTTCGTTTACCGCCGTCTTTACCTGCGGATCTTCTTGGTCGTTTAGCCATGATAAATACGTTTTAGAATATGTTATTTTTTGGGTGCTGCTTTTTTACCAGCCACAGCACGACGCTTACCTTTACGGGTCCGCGCATTTGTTTGTGTTCGTTGGCCCCGCACCGGCAACCCTTTCCTGTGGCGCACGCCACGATAGCTGCCCGTTTCAATTAATCGCCGGATATTCGCGTTGATTTCGGTTCTGAGTGCTCCCTCAACCTTGTAGTCTTCCTCGATAATTTTACGTAGCTCCGCGACCTCATCTTCTGTCCATTCGGATACTTTTTTATCGTGATCTATTTTCGCTTTATCCAGGATATCTTCCGATACACTTGAGCCAATCCCAAAAATGTATGTGAGGGCAATAATTCCTCGTTTCTGTTTAGGTAAATCAATTCCAGCAATTCGTGCCATAGCTTTTATCCAGTCTATTATTAACCCTGCCGCTGCTTGTGACGGGGATTTTTCTTATTAATTACGTAAATACGGCCTTTTCTTCGAACGATTTTATCGTCTGAGCTTCGTTTTTTAACTGATGATTTCGTTTTCATCTTTACCTTGTTTTTCTATTCTACTTATAACGATATGTAATTCTGCCTTTTGAGAGATCATAAGGTGACATTTCCACCTGTACACGATCCCCTGGCAAAATTTTGATGTAATACATTCTCATTTTACCCGATACATGAGCCAGTATTTCATGGCCATTATCCAGTTCTACTTTAAACTGTGCATTTGGTAAAGCTTCTAAAATTTTTCCGTCTTGCTTAATCGGCTCTTGCTTAGCCATAAGAAGTCAATAATTTTTCATTTTTTGTTATCTCAGCAATATAATCAAATGTACTGAGAATTTCAGCTTTTCCTTCTCTTATCACAATATCATGCTCAAAATGTGCGGCCGTTGAACCATCAGCCGTTACGATTGTCCATCCATCGTTCAATGTTCTTACTTTCCAGGTGCCGGCTGTAATCATCGGCTCAATCGCCAACGCCATTCCGGTTCGCAAACGCTCGCCTTTGCCTGGCCGGCCATAGTTCGGTACCGATGGATCTTCATGCATCCGTTTACCAATTCCATGGCCTACAAGATCTCGAACAACGCCAAAACCACTCGTTTCGCAGTGTGTTTGAACAGCGGCACCAATATCACCGGTCTTGTTACCGTGTGTGGCTTGCTCAATGCCAAGGTACAACGACTCAAGCGTTGTTTTTAACAAGCGCATGGTTTCGTCATCGGTTTCCCCGGCTACAAACGTGTAGGCGTGGTCTCCAAAATATCCATTCAGCTCCACCCCGCAATCGATAGAGACAACATCACCATCCTTCAGAACCCGCTTTCCCGGAATTCCGTGAACAACCTCTTCATTTACGGAAATACAGAGGCTTGCAGGAAATGGGTTTCGTTTGCCACCATACCCTTTAAATGCCGGTGTAGCTCCATGTTTTTTTATAAAATCTTCAGCCACCCGATCCAGCCTGCCGGTTTCAACTCCGGGTTCAAGTATTTTGGCTACCTCAGCAAGCGTTCGTGAAACGAGCTGTGCGGCTTCGCGCATCTTGTCAATTTCCGATTCGCTCTTCAGGTAGATCATTAAGCTCTTCTGCGCCCTTTTAGTTTTCCGGATTTCATGAAACCATCGTAGTGACGCATCATCAGGTGACTTTCAATCTGCTGCAAAGTATCAAGAGCTACGCCCACGATAATCAACAAGCTTGTTCCACCATAAAATAGTGCAAATCCGGGTGTCACGCCCATTCGGGCAATAATTGCCGGGAGTATCGCCACGAATGACAAAAACAGGGAGCCGGGCAGCGTAATCTTCGTTAAAATATTATCAATAAATTCAACCGTCTGCTTTCCGGGCCTTACGCCGGGAATGAATCCACCCTGGCGTTTCATTGTATCTGCCATCTCTTTGGGATTGACCGCAATAGCGGTATAGAAAAACGTAAAGAACACACAAATGATAAAGAATATGACGGAATATGTGATCCCGGTAAAATCAGCCGACCATGCCGTTAAAAACTGTACCGTCTGGTTTTCCGGAAAGAATGTGCCCACTGTACTTGGAATAAACATAATAGACTGTGCAAAAATAATCGGCATCACCCCTGCGGCATTCACCCGAAGTGGCAAATACTGGGTGGTTCCTCCATACACTTTACGTCCCACCACACGCTTTGCATACTGCACCGGTATTTTGCGGGTACCCTGGGTTAACAGTACACAGGATGCAATAACAAGGGCAAGTCCGGCAAGCTCAACAATAATTATGATGGCATTGGACGTCGTGGAGATCTCATTAATCAGTGCGGCGGGGAGCGCGGCAATAATACCGATCATAATGAGTATTGAAATCCCGTTCCCGATGCCTCTGTCCGTAATTCGTTCACCTAACCACATAACAAATGTAGTACCCGCCGTAAGCACAATAATCGACGTCAATATAAAGGCCGTATTGCTCACCACAATTGCATTTGGTGATGTAGCAATAAGGTTAATACCAAACCCGATAGCCTGTACGGCCGTGATACCCACCGTGCCGTAACGTGTCAACCTGTTGATTTTTCGTCGTCCCTCCTCGCCTTCACGCTGAAGCTTTTGGAAGTAGGGAACCGCCGCACCCATGAGCTGGATAATAATTGCAGCCGTAATGTACGGCATAATTCCAAGTGCAAATACACCTGCACGTGAAAATGCCCCACCGACAAACAGATCAAACAGGCCCATTAAACTTGAGGCGTCGCCTGCCTGCATCGTTAGTTCACTGGCATCAACACCGGGCATTGTAACGTAGCTGCCGATGCGATATACCATGAGTACACCGACCACGTACAGAATACGATTCCGGAGATCCTCTATCTTAAAGATGTTTCTAAAGTTATCTAAGGTACTCATTCGTAATGATTAGACTAAGATGGTGATTGAGGATTGATTAAACGATAGTGACGCTGCCGCCGGCTGATTCTACCTTTTCTTTAGCTGATGCGCTGCAGGCATGAACTTCGATCGATATTTTTTGATCAATCTCACCACTGCCGAGAAGTTTTATGCGATCGCTGTCGTCAGCTAACCCGGCATTCACCAAATCAGCTATCGTGATGGTATCATCGAGTTTACCGGCCTCAAGAAAATCAGATAGTTTTTGAACGTTAACTCCCTGGTATTCTACCCGAAAAGGGTTTCGAAATCCAAATTTTGGCACTCGTCTCTGCAGCGGCATCTGTCCACCTTCAAACCAGGCTTTCACTTTAGCGCCGCTTCTGGATTTTTGGCCGTTGTGGCCGCGGCCGGACTGTTCGCCTTTGCCAGAGCCCTGGCCACGTCCTACACGCTTCTTGGATTTATGCGCTGCGGGTGCTTTCAGATTGTGTAATTTCATAGCTGTAAATACTTAAAACGTTGATTATCCTTCAAAAACTTTGCTTACACTTACGCCTCTGCGCTGTGCAACTTCCACAGGATCTGACGCATTTCGCAGTGCTTCGTATGCGGCTTTCACCATGTTATGCGGATTTGATGAACGGAGCGATTTGGACAAGATATTCTTGACACCGGCCACATCGAGCAGTGCTTTCACAGCACCACCGGCAATAACTCCTGTACCTTCCGAGGCGGGCCGAAGCAGTACTTTACCGGCACCGGCTCTTCCCACAATCGGGTGATGAATGGTTCCTGTTTTGGTCATCGAGACTTTAATCAGGTTTTTCTTGGCGTTATCAAATCCTTTCTGGATGGCATCGGCAACCTCATTTGCTTTTCCAAGGCCATGGCCAACCACTCCGTCGCCATTCCCAACAACGACAATAGCGTTGAAGCTGAACCGTCGACCACCTTTCACTACTTTCGATACCCGGTTAATGTGAACCAGCTTCTCTTCAAGATTCAGATTGCCGGCAGGTACATTATGTTTTCTACGTATTTTTGGCATAATTCAAATATATATTTTTAGAGGTCCAGTCCGCCTTCGCGAGCTCCGTCAGCAGCAGCTTTTATTACGCCGTGGTATTTGTATCCACCGCGATCGAACACTACTTTTTTGATTCCCATGTCGACGGCGGTCTCGGCAATTGCTTTCCCGATTATGGATGCGGCTTCCGTCTTGGTTTTATCCGTAAGGTCGTCCTTCAGTTCATTTGATACAGATGAAACGGACGTAATGGTAACATTTTCACGATCGTTTATCAGCTGAAGGTAGATATGCTTGCTACTTTTAAATACAGCTAAACGAGGTCTTTCCGCTGTCCCGGTGATGGTGGAGCGGATTCGCCGGCGAATCTTATTTCTTCGTTTTGTTTTTGCTTGATTCTTCTTCATTTCACTAATCCTGTTTTATTTGCTGGCTGACTTACCGGCTTTTCTTCTTACATATTCATCAACATAGCGTATGCCCTTTCCTTTGTAGGGTTCAGGTTTTCTCATCGACCTGATTTTCGCTGCCACCTGGCCCACCATTTCTTTATTCACGCCGGAAATGATCAAGAGTGGATTCTTTTTGGTTTTTGTATCAACCTCAATGTCAATTCCTTCCGGAGGAACGAAATAGATCGGGTGAGAAAACCCGAGATTCAGCTCAAGCACACCATTGTTAAATGCAGCACGATAGCCAACCCCAATGATTTCAAGGGTTTTTTTATAGCCGCTGGCAACCCCTTCCACCATATTGTTAATTAACGACCGGTAGAGGCCATGGAGCGACTTATGCTCTTTGGAATCACTGGGTCTTTTTACAATAATTTCGTTCTCTGTTTTTTCAACCGTGATATCCGGGTGAATGCGGATCGTACCCGATCCCTTCTCGCCTTTCACGGTAATCGTGTTGTCAGCACCTATTGTAAATTCAACATTGCTGGCCAACACAACCGGTTGTTTACCAATTCTTGACATAACGTTCGTATCCTAAAATTTTTAGTAAACGGAGCAGAGTATCTCTCCGCCAATTTTCAATTTTCGTGCTTCTTTATCCGTCATCACTCCATTTGAAGTAGACAGGATAACAACCCCAAGGCCGTTGTAGGACTGGGGAATATTATCGGCACCGACGTATTTACGAAGTCCCGGTTTGGATATCCGGATCAGCTTTTTGATTACAGGCTGTCCATACGCATCATACTTCAGAAATAAACGGAGTACACCCTGTTTATTATCCGTAATGTCGATAAATTTATTGACGTACCCTTTGTCCACAAGGATCTTGGTCATCGCGCGCTTCAATTTAGAAGCCGGCACATCCACTCTTCGGTGGCCCGCCTGCTGTGCATTTCGTAGTCGGGA
This sequence comes from Bacteroidota bacterium, assembly GCA_009909035.1. Taxonomy (GTDB): domain Bacteria; phylum Bacteroidota; class Rhodothermia; order Balneolales; family Balneolaceae; genus SW132. The sequence continues at coordinate 63,204 of JAAAOB010000053.1, read as the reverse complement.
TAGATAATCAGATACTGGGTCAGATTGCATAATTTAATTCTCCTGTATTACCAACTTGCTTTTCGTACGCCTGGGATTTTTCCGTTCAGAGCTAATTCGCGGAACTTGATTCGTGATACACCATACTCTCTGATGTATCCGCGTGATCGTCCGGTTAGGCTGCAGCGGTTTCTAACGCGTGTGGGACTTGCATCCCTTGGAAGTTTCTGAAGTCCTTCATAATCGCCGGCCTCTTTCAGCTCGCGGCGTTTTTCAGCGTACTTCTCCACGGTGCGTTTTCGTTTTTCGTTTCGTGCTATCCAGGATTTTTTAGCCATTGGTCTATTGCTTAATTATTCAAATTCATTTCTTGAACGGCATGCCGAAATTTTTCAACAGGGCAAATGCCTCTTCATCGGTTTCCGCTGACGTAACAAACGTTACATCCATCCCGTGAACCGTGGAAGCTTTATCCACGTCTATTTCCGGGAATATTGTATGTTCTTTAATTCCCATGGTATAATTTCCGCGCCCATCAAAGCTTTTGTTCGGAACCCCCTGAAAGTCGCGGGTTCGGGGCAGCGCAAGGTTAATCAAACGATCGAGGAATTCAAACATTATTTTTCCCCGCAGTGTAACCTTAGCGCCGATCTCCTGTCCCTCGCGGAGTTTAAAGTTCGAGACCGATTTTTTAGCCTTCGTCTTAACCGCTTTTTGACCGGTTATCAGGCCGATGTTTTCGGTTATAACGTCCAGGGTTTTTGCATCATTAATTGCATCACCAAAGCCAACATTAATTACAATCTTCTTGAGCTTTGGCACACCCATGATGTTGTCATACTTAAACTCTTCAAAGAGTTTATCTACGATCTCGTCTTTGTACTGTGTATAAAGTCTTGCTTCTGCCATTCTTCTATTCCGGAATTACTTATCTATAATTTCGCCACTGTTCTTGGCATACCGAACCCAGCGTCCGCCGCCTTCTTCGTCTACGCGTTTGCGCCCAATACGTGTTGGCTCGTCAGTGGTTGGGTCTATAACCATCAGGTTTGATATATGAACCGGGGCTTCTCGTTTCACACGGCCGCCCTGAGGATTTTCCTGGGTTGGTTTGTCGTGATGGGTTCTGATGTTTACACCCTCAACAAGCACCCGGTCCCGCTCAGGGTAGACCAGCATTACCCGGCCTCTCTTGCCCTTGTCGTTTCCGGCAAGTACAAGAACATCGTCACCCTTCTTTACGTGTAATTTTTTCTTTTTATTAAACTTCCGTGGCATGATACTATCGTTTAAAGTACTTCTGGAGCCAGTGAAACAATCCGCATATAATTACCTTCCCGTAATTCCCTGGCTACAGGGCCGAAAATACGTGTTCCTACCGGTTCCTTTTCCTTGTTAATAATTACCGCCGCGTTTTCATCAAAACGAATATAGCTACCATCCTTACGGCGAATTTCTTTTTTAGTGCGCACGATAACAGCCTGTACAACTTCCCCTTTTTTTACGTTACCTCCGGGGATTGCTGTCCGTACAGAGCAGGATATCAGGTCACCGATTCTGGCATATCGTCTGCGAGAATCACCTAATACCTTAATGCACATCAGCTTCCTGGCTCCGCTGTTATCAGCTACATTCAGTGTCGATTGTGTTTGAATCATTCCTTTACCCTACAAATTGATCGTTATTTTGCACGTTCCACGATCTCGACCAGTCGCCAAGATTTCCTTTTTGAAAGTGGCCGTGTGGACATAATCAGGACCGTATCACCGGAATTGGCGTCGTTGGTTTCGTCATGCGCCAGGTATTTCGTTGTTTTCGTAATAAACTTTCCGTAAATGGAGTGTTTAATCTGCCTGTCTACAGCCACAGTGATTGTTTTGTCCATACGGTCGCTTACCACGCGGCCTGTTCTTGTTCTTCGTTGTGCTCTTTCTGCATGTGCCATATTCTTTATTCAGCACTCATTTTTTCGTTAATAATCGTTGTCAATCGGGCGATCTCGCGGCGTGTACTTTTGATACGTGCCGGATTCTCAATTTGACCCGCAATGGCTTTGTTGAATTTAAAATCCACCAGAGCTTCTTTCTCATCTTTTAACCTTGCTTCCAGTTCTGAAAGCGACAAATCGCGTAGTTCGTGTGATTTCATGGTCGTTTAATCCTGCTTAGTTATGCACCGTCGTAATCACGACGTTTCACAAATTTTGTTTTAATTGGCAGTTTGTGAGACGCTCTTCGCAGTGCTTCCTGCGCTTTTTCTTCATCCACACCGGCAATTTCGAACAGAATTCGTCCAGGTTTCACAACGGCAATAAAGTGATCGAGGGCGCCTTTTCCTTTACCCATTCGCGTTTCGGCCGGCTTGCTTGTAATTGGACGATCCGGGAATATTCGAATAAAGGTTTTCCCGTCACGCTGCAATGTTCTTGCAATTGTGACCCGGCAGGCTTCTATCTGCCTTGATGTAATGAACTTGGGCTCGAGAGCCTTTAATCCAAAACTGCCAAAAGCAAGTGTGTATCCCCGTCCGGCGTTGCCCTTAAGCTTATCCCTGTGGACACGACGTCGTTTTATATTTTTTGGTTCTAACATGATTAATTAAATCTATCTGTTAATTACGAGAGCGGCGTTTCGACCGTCCGGAGCTCTTACGTCTTCCCCGGCTTCGTCCGCCGCCTTTGCGTTGCGGTTCATTATCTTTGGCTGAATCCGATCCGGGCGTCAAATCTACATCTCCAATAATTTCTCCTTTGAATATCCAAACTGAAACTCCGATAGAGCCGTAGATCGTATTCGAGGTGATATTGGCATAATCAATATTGGCCCGGAGGGTGTGCAGCGGTACCCGCCCTTCTTTGTACTGCTCGGTCCTGGCCATTTCAGCACCACCAAGTCGTCCGGAACATTTAATTTTAATTCCTTTGGCCCCCATTCTCATTGCAGAGGAGAGTGCTGTTTTCATTGCACGCCTGAAGGAAACACGAGCCTGTAATTGTTGTGATATATTCTGGCCAACAAGGCTTGCATCGAGCTCAGGTCGCTTAATCTCACTCACGTTAATTTGTACTTCCTTTTCCGTGATTTTCTTGAGCTCTCCGCGAAGCAGTTCAATCTGCTCGCCACCTTTACCAATAATTACACCCGGACGTGATGTATTCAGTGTAAGAAGTATTCGTTTTGGTGTTCGTTCGATGACTACGTTCGAAAGTCCACCGTTACGAAGTCGTATCGAAAGATACTCCCGAAGTTTCGTGTCTTCCAGCAGCATCGCCGGTTGATTCTCTTCGGAATACCAGTTGGAATCCCAACCTTTTATAATTCCGAGTCTGAGTCCTATTGGATTACTTTTTTGTCCCAAAGTTCTATCTGATTAATCTTCTATTACAGTTTCTTCAATCTTGGCAACAACTACAGTGATGTGGCTGCTTCGTTTATTTATCCGGTGCGCACGGCCCATCGGAGCCGGCTGAATTCTCTTCAGCGTAACACCTTCATCTACGTAAATCTCTTTGATAAAAAGCAGATCATCATCAAGCCGCTCCTCCTCAAATTTGTCGCGAATATTGGCTGCAGCTGATTTTATCACTTTAATGACATCGGCTGCTGCCGCTTTCTTGGTAAATTCAAGCCGTTTAATCGCCTTGTCAACTTGTTCGCCGCGCACAGAGTCAACCACAAGTCGTAATTTTCTCGGTGCTTTGCGCAGATGACGCTGTACCGCTTTAGCTTCGAATGTAAGTGTTTCCATTTCTCAAAAAGTTTTTCTATTTCATTTTCTTCAACGGATGCCCGCGAAACGTGCGGGTAGCCGCAAATTCACCGAGCTTATGGCCCACCATGTTCTCCGTGATGTAAACAGGAATAAATTGTTTCCCGTTATGCACCGCTATGGTCAGGCCGATAAAATCTGGAGTAACCATAGAGGAACGAGACCAGGTTTTAATGACTTTCTTTTTGCCACTTTCATTCATCTGATCAATCTTACGCTGAAGCTTGTAATGTACAAATGGCCCTTTTTTTAACGAACGAGGCATACTTATTTACCTTTTTTGGTTTTTCTTCGCTTAACAATAAATCGTGAAGACAATTTCTTTCGGTTTCTTGTCTTTTTCCCTTTGGCTGACTGTCCCCAGGGTGATCTCGGGTGCCCGCCGGATGCTTTCCCTTCACCACCACCCATCGGGTGATCGACAGGGTTCATGGCAACACCACGCGTTTGGGGTCGTCGTCCGCGCCAGCGGCTTCGCCCTGCTTTTCCTTTTGTTGTATTAAAGTGATCGGGATTGCTTGTAGCACCGACCGTGGCTATGCACGTTCCAAGAATACGGCGTACTTCGCCTGACGGCAGTTTTACCGTCACATATTTCTCCGTTTTTGCAACCATTTGTGCTACAGTACCGGCACTCCTGCACAGCTGACCACCTTTTCCAGGCTGTAGCTCCACATTGTGAATAAAGGTACCGGGAGGCATTTTGCTCATGGGCAATGCATTTCCCACATCGGGATCAGCATTTTCAGAAGATATCACCGTATCTCCAACCTGTAATTTGTTCGGAGCAAGTATGTATCGTTTCTCGCCGTCAGCATATGCCAATAGCGCAATTCGTGCAGTCCGGTTCGGATCATACTCAATTGTCTGAACCTTGGCCGGGATATCAAATTTGTTGCGCTTAAAATCTATGGCCCGAAGCCTGCGCTTATGTCCGCCGCCACGATGACGCGATGTTTTACGGCCCCGGTTGTTTCGGCCTCCGGATTTGCCATTGCCTCCGGTGGTCAGGGATTTCAGCGGTCTGCTCACCGTAATATCGTCAAATACAGGCGCTATTCTATGGCGCTGGCCCGGTGTAATTGGTTTTATCTGTTTGGTAGCCATTGAACTATCTTATTTAAATTTCGCTAAAGAAATCGATTTCGCCTTCTTTTAAGGTAACAATTGCTTTCTTCCATACGGCATTGCGGCCTTCAACAAATCCGCTACGGGTGTGCCGGCCTTTAGGCTTCGAAGGCACGATCATTGTGTTAACCCTTGATACCTTTACTTCAGGATACTTCTCTTCAATTGCTCGTTTAATTTGAGGCTTTGTAGCTGATTTCAACACTTTAAAAGCGTACTTCTGATCCTGCTCCTGGATACGTGTCAGCTTTTCTGTAATCAGTGGTTGTATTAATATGCTCATGCTGCTTCCTCATCTGCACTATTAAATGAAAAACTTGATTCAAGAATACTCAGTGCACTTTCCTGTATCACAACTACATCCGCATGCATGATTTCATATGTCGAAGGTTTTGACGCTTCAAGTACATGCACATTCTGCAGATTATTAGCAGATTTGAAAATAATCATGTCGGTCTCTTTGGTGAGCAGCAATACTTTCTGATCAGATATACCAAGTGCTGTTAGGATGGACACGATATCTTTCGTTTTCGGCTCATCAAAAGAGAAATCTTCAATAACTATGATTTTATCTTCAGATGCCTTTAAGGAAAGAGCTGACTTTCGCGCAAGTCGCCGCGCTTTTTTGGTCAATCGTACCGTATACGTTCTCGGTTTAGGGCCAAAAACTGTCCCCCCGCCTTTCAGCAGCGGAGAACGAATCGATCCTCTCCGGGCCATACCGGTACCTTTCTGTTTATACGCTTTACGGCCACCGCCTCTTACTTCACCGCGCTCTTTTGTATTTGCAGTTCCCTGGCGTTTATTGGCCAGGAAACGACGAACATCTTCGTAGAGTACGGTTTCGTTGGGCTCAATTCCAAAGACCTGATCATTAAGATCAGCTTCACTGCCGCTGCTCTTACCGTCTGTTTTATGAATTTTCAGTTTCATCAGGTTTAACTCTGTGATTTATTGTGAATTTCTACGTAGCCGCCATTGGGACCTGGAATTCCGCCGGTAATAAGCAGCAGGTTTGAATCGGTATAGATCTCGGCTACAGACAAGTTTTGAATTTTTGTACGCTTGTTGCCGGATCGTCCCGCCATTTTAATTCCTTTAAATACCCTTGACGGATCCGAAGCCTGTCCAATGGCACCGGGAGCGCGCTCCCTGTTGTGCTGCCCGTGAGTTTGTCCGCCCACGCCGCTGAAATTATGCCGCTTTATCACGCCTGTAAACCCGGTACCTTTTGATGTACCGACAACATCCACACGGTCTCCGACGGAGAACACGTCCTCAATGGTCAGTTCATCACCAAGTTCAAACCCTTCCGGGATATAATCTCTGAATTCAATGGTGACTTTCCTGGGCTCTGTGCCGGCTTTATCAAAATGCCCGGCAACGGCACGGCTTACTTTTGATGCTTTTTTCTTAAAGGATGAGAGCTGAACGGCATTATATCCGTCCGTTTCATCTGTCTTAATTTGTGTGATAGCACAAGGTTCAACTTCAATGACCGTAACCGCTACACTGCGACCCAGCTCATCAAAGATGCTTGTCATCCCTACTTTTTTTCCGATTAAACCGCTCATGGTATTTTTGGACTTTACTTACACTTTAATTTCAACATCCACACCGGATGGAAGCTCAAGCTTCATTAATGCATCAACTGTTTGCGACCCGGTTGAAAGAATATCAATCAGACGTTTGTGCGATCGGTATTCAAACTGCTCGCGTGATTTTTTATCCACGAAAACAGATCGGTTTACAGTGATAATATTTTTGTTGGTTGGCAGCGGAATCGGTCCGGAAACCACTGCACCGGTTGATTTAACTGTCTGAATAATTTTCTCTGCTGATTTATCGATCAGGTTATGATCGTATGATTTCAGCTTAATTCTAATCTTCTGTTGTGTAGCCACTGGATGTAAACCTTTTAGTCTTTAATTTTGGTTACGACGCCTGCACCAACTGTGCGTCCGCCTTCGCGTATCGCAAAGCGCAGGCCTGATTCCATTGCTACCGGCTGTATCAGCGATACATCCAGCTTCACATTATCGCCCGGCATCACCATCTCCACGCCGTCCGGCAGCTGGCAGGCTCCCGTCACGTCGGTGGTCCGGAAATAAAACTGCGGGCGGTACCCTTTGAAAAACGGCGTGTGACGGCCGCCCTCATCTTTGCTCAGTACATACACCTCGCACTCAAACTCCTTGTGCGGGGTAATGCTGCCCGGCTTGCACAGCACCATGCCGCGCTCCAGCTGCTCCTTCTGGATCCCGCGAAGCAGAATCCCGGCGTTGTCGCCAGCCTCGCCCCGCTCCAGCAGCCGCCGGAACATCTCTATGCCGGTCACCACACTCTTCATCGGGTCTTCAACAATTCCTACAATCTCTACCTCGTCGTTGAGCTCAATCACGCCGCGCTCTATACGACCGGTGGCAACCGTCCCGCGGCCGGTAATCGAAAACACATCCTCCACCGGCATCAAAAACGGCTTGTCAATGTCGCGCTCCGGCGTGGGGATCGTATCATCCACCGCGTCCATCAGCTCAATGATCGCCTTCTCGTGCTCTTCCTCGCCGTTCAGCGCGCCAAGGGCACTCCCCTGGATCACCGGGATGTTGTCCCCGTCAAATTCATAGGAGCTCAGCAGCTCGCGCACTTCCAGCTCCACAAGTTCCAGCAGCTCTTCATCGTCCACAAGGTCCACCTTGTTCATGAACACCACCAGCTGCGGCACGCCTACCTGGCGGGCCAGCAGGATATGCTCGCGGGTCTGCGGCATCGGCCCGTCGGTGGCCGCAACCACTAAGATCGCACCGTCCATCTGCGCGGCGCCCGTCACCATGTTCTTCACATAGTCGGCGTGGCCCGGGCAGTCAACATGGGCGTAGTGTCGGTCCTCGGTCTCATACTCCACGTGCGCCGTGGCAATCGTAATCCCACGCTCGCGCTCTTCCGGGGCGTTATCAATATCTGCAAACTGCTTGGCGACTCCCCCGTAGGTCTTCGCCATTACCGTCGTAACGGCCGCCGTTAAGGTTGTCTTCCCGTGATCCACGTGGCCGATCGTACCGATGTTTACGTGCGGCTTGGTACGTTGAAATGTCTCCTTTGCCATAATACTATTATCTAAGTGTTAGTTACCCTTTTTCTTCTATGATTTCTAATGCTTTTGACGATGGAACCTCTACATATTCAGAAAATTCCATTGAGTAGGATGCACGACCCTGCGTTAATGAGCGAAGTTCGGTGGAATAGCCAAACATTTCTGACAGGGGTACATTTGCCTTAACAAGGGCCCCGTCGTTTTGGTTATCCATTTTGGAAATAATTCCACGGCGGCCGTTCAAATCCCCAATTACATCACCCATGTGCTCTTCCGGGGTGATGACCTCAACTTTCATTACTGGTTCCAGTAGTTTAGGAGAAGCCTTCTTTGCGGAATTACGAAACGCAATTTTCGCGCAAAGCTCAAAGCTGAATGCATCGGAATCCACATCGTGATAGGAGCCGTCAAACAGACGCACACCCACATTCTGAACGGGATAATTAGCCTGGATTCCGCCTTTCATCGCTTCTCTGAAACCTTTCTCCACTGACGGGATAAATTCACGGGGAATATTTCCACCGACAATCTCATTCACGAATTTAAATCCTTCGCTGATGGTGACCTTATTGTCATCGTCTTCATACTCCTCAAAGTGCTCGATAGGACCGATTTCAAACTCCATATCGGCAAATTTTCCACGACCACCGGTCTGTTTCTTGTAAATTTCGCGGTGAGTGGTTGGCTTCGCAATTGTTTCCCGGTACGACACCTGGGGCTGACCAACGTTGGCCTCAACTTTAAACTCTCGCTTCAGCCGGTCTACAATAATTTCGAGGTGAAGTTCACCCATACCGGCAATTGTTGTCTGCCCGGTCTCTTCATCCGTTTTAACCTGGAATGTAGGATCTTCTTCTGCCAGTTTAATCAGGCCGGTAGTCAGTTTTTCAGCATCCGCCTTCGATTTAGGCTCAACTGCGAGCTTAATTACCGGCTCGGGAAATGTAATTTTCTCGAGCAGTATCGGGCTGTCAAGATCACAGAATGTATCTCCTGTGTTTACTTTCTTGACACCAACCGCCGCTGCAATATCACCTGCGCGTACAATATCGATATCTTTTTTGTCATTGGCGTGCATCTCGAGGATACGGCCAACGCGCTCTTTCTCGCCGGTGGTCGAGTTAAGGATGTAGGATCCTTTCTCGAGCGTACCGGAATAGACGCGGAAAAACGTCAGCTTTCCGACATACGGATCGGTCATAATTTTAAACGCCAGCGCCGAAAACGGTGCATTCACATCCGGGGCGCGTTTCATCTTGGTAGTTTCATCTTTTGGATCCACACCATTTACGGCTTCCACCTCAAGCGGACTCGGCAGATATTCAATCACTTTATCAAGCAGGATCTGCACACCTTTATTTTTCAAAGCTGTACCGCAGAGAACGGGTGTAATATCCCGTGCCAGGGTAGCCATCCGGATGGCGTTGTTAATCTCTTCCTCAGAGAGCTCCTCTTCCATCAGGTATTTTTCCATCAGCGCATCGTCATGATCCGCAATATTCTCCAGCATCAGCTTGCGGTACTCCGCGGCTTTCTCCTTCAAATCATCCGGGATATCCACAACCTCATACTTGGCACCCAGCGACTCATCATCCCACACAATTCCCTGCATGTTGATAAGATCTACAACACCTTCAAAATTCTCTTCCGCACCAATTGGAATCTGGATCGGAATAGGATTAGCGCTTAACTTCTCGCGCATCTGCTCTACTACATTGTAGAAATCAGCACCGGTACGATCCATTTTGTTGACAAATGCCATGCGAGGCACTTTATACTTATTGGCTTGTCGCCATACCGTTTCCGACTGTGGCTGTACTGCACCTACGGAGCAAAATACACCAATGGCTCCATCAAGAACACGGAGAGAACGCTCTACTTCAACAGTAAAGTCAACGTGACCCGGCGTATCGATAATATTGATACGGTGATCTTTCCAGATACAGTGCGTTGCAGCAGACTGAATAGTAATACCACGCTCCTGCTCCTGTTCCATCCAGTCCATCGTAGCAGCACCATCATGAACTTCACCCATGCGGTGGCTTCGGCCGGTATAAAAAAGAATTCGTTCAGTAACCGTCGTTTTACCGGCATCAATATGGGCCATGATACCGATATTACGCGTTCTGCGAATGCGGTCTAAAATTTGTGGATCGGTTTGAGTCGTCGCTTCTGACATTGTATTAGTACTTTAAAAAATTGTTTAGAATCTAAAATGAGCAAAAGCTTTGTTTGCTTCGGCCATTCGGTGTGTTTCGTCTTTTTTACGCACGGCACCGCCTTCATTTTTAGCGGCGTCCATCAGCTCTCTGGCCAGTCGCAGCGCCATTGACTTATCATTTCTTTGTGTTGATGCTTTAATAATCCATCGCATTCCGAGTGCAGTACCCCGCGCCTGGCGCACTTCAATCGGCACCTGGTAGGTAGCGCCACCCACTCTGCGGCTCTTCACCTCAACCACCGGCGTTGCGTTAGAGAGCGCCGTTTTGAAAACCTCAATCGCCTCTTCACCGGTTTTTTCTTTAATAATTTCAAATGCCTGATATAGAATCTTTCTCGCAACACCTTTTTTCCCGTCGCGCATCAGGATGTTTACAAATCTGGTTACCGTTTTATCCAAAAATATTGGATCCGGTTGTACTTCTCTTTTTTCCGCCGTTTTTCTACGCATAATATCTAAAAGTTAAGATCTCGGAATTACCCTTTAGGCTTTTTGGTACCATAATGACTTCGTCCCTGCTTGCGATCATCCACACCCGCAGTATCTAAAGTTCCTCTGACGATATGATACCGAACACCCGGAAGGTCTTTTACTCTGCCGCCCCGTATAAGCACAATACTGTGCTCCTGTAGGTTATGCCCCTCACCCGGAATGTAAGCCGAAACTTCCATACCGTTAGTCAGACGAACCCTGGCAACTTTCCGCAATGCCGAATTCGGCTTTTTGGGAGTTGTTGTATACACACGAACGCAAACGCCGCGTTTCTGCGGGCAGTTCTGAAGAGCAGGCGCTGTTGTTTTGCTCTTCTTACTTTTTCTTCCTTTTCGAATTAATTGGTTTATTGTAGGCACGTATTCACTATTTGATGTTTCGTAAAATCAAGAGCTGACTAAGATAGGATTTTCTGTTTTTTATTACCAACTTTTTTGCGACATTTTTTCTTAAATGTACAATTATTGTTCTATTTCTATCCTGACGGCTGATACGACTCGAAAAAAGACCAGTTTTCTCGATCAATTGTTATATATCAATATATCAGATGAAACTTACAGATCTCCCAAAATTAAGCTCCAAAAGAGAAAAAGCGCTCCATACATTTGGGATCAAAACCGTAATGGACCTGCTCTATTTTTTCCCGCGCCGGTATATTGATAAATCAGATATCAAACCGATCCGTATGCTCTCGGATTCCGATGAACCGGTATCCGTTCTTGGCAGGGTTGAAAACGTTCAGGTACAGGGCCACGGACGTAAACGACGGCTTGAAGCCCATATCCACGACAGCACAGGTTCTATGAAAGTTGTCTGGTTTAAGGGCTGGAAATATATCATTTCCCTTTTTAATAAGGGAGACCTGGTGTCTCTTTTTGGCAAAACCAACCGATACGGCAGGCAGCTGAGCATGGCCCATCCCGACCTGGAAGTGCTGGAGAGCCGTGATGAGATCGAAAAATATCGCACATTGATCCCCATCTACCCTTCCGGCAAGGCGCTCTCCAAAGCATACATCAACCACAAGCTTATTGCCGGCTGGGTTGAAGAGGCCATTGAAAAGATCAACATCCATGAGTTTCTCCCCGAAGAGATATTGAAGCAACATCATTTTCCGGACAGAAAGAGAGCGCTTCAAATCATGCACAAGCCGGAAAGCCAACAACAGGCCCGGCGAACCCTGGAGCGGTTTAAATACGAGGAGCTTTTCCTGTTTGAGCTCTCCATGGCCATGATTAAACAGAAGCAGCGGGAAAGGGCCGACGGGCCGGAGCTAAAGCCGGGCGCTCTCACAAAACGGTTCTTCAACGAAGTGCTCCCTTTTGAGCTAACGGAGGGCCAGAAATCGGCCCTGGGTGACATTCGGGAAGATATCGCCACCACCACGCAGATGAACCGCCTGATCCAGGGCGACGTAGGCGCCGGAAAAACGATCGTAGCAATCGGCGCCATGCTCATGGCACTCGACAGCGGCTACCAGGCCACACTGATGGCCCCGACCGAAATTCTGGCCGAACAGCACTATCACACCATCAAAGAGTACCTGGAACCGCTGGACGTTAATTTTCGGCTGCTGGTGGGCGGGCAGAAAAAATCACTTCGTGATGATATCCTCTCCGACATCGCGGGCGGAACCTGCCATCTTGTAGTGGGAACGCACGCCATCATCCAGGACCAGGTACGCTTTAACAGGCTTGGTTTGGCCGTGATTGATGAGCAGCACCGTTTTGGCGTGAAGCAGCGGACCGAAATGCTCCAAAAGGGCGATCACCCCCACCTGCTGGTGATGTCGGCCACACCCATCCCCCGTTCCCTGGCCATGACCGTCTACAGCGATCTCGACATTTCCGTTATCAAAGATCTGCCCGGCGGACGAAAACCGGTCAAAACCGCTGTTCGTACCGACAAGGAGCGGGAGAATATCTACCGGTTTGTTGAAGAGACGGTGAGTGACGGCGGTCAGGTCTACGTCGTGTTTCCCCTGATTGAGGAGTCGGAGGCGCTCGACCTGAAAGACGCCACCATGGGCTTTGAAAAGCTGAAGCGCCGGTTTCCCGATATTCCGATTGGGCTGCTGCACGGGCAGATGAAATCCGAAGAAAAAGAGTCGATCATGAGCGCGTTTGCCGACGGACGGTTAAAAATTCTGGTCTCCACCACCGTTGTTGAAGTAGGCGTAGATGTGCCGAACGCCAGCGTGATGATCATTGAGCACGCCGAACGATTTGGCCTGTCGCAGCTCCACCAGTTGAGGGGACGTATCGGCCGGGGGACACGCCAAAGCTATTGCATCCTGATGCCAGACCATAAACTGAGCGAGTCCGGACGGTTCCGGCTCAAAAAGATGGTAGAAACCACCGACGGCTTCGAGATTGCCGAGGCCGACCTGAAACTCCGCGGCCCCGGGGATTTCCTGGGCACCAAACAGAGTGGCCTTCCCGAATTCAAATATGCAGATATTGTTGAGGATAGATTATTACTCGAACAGGCGAAAGCTGATGCGTGGAAGATTATTAAAACAGATCCGGCTTTAGAAAAACCTGAACATACAGAGCTTAAAAAAGTGTTTGCACCCTACGTTAAAAAACGGGCAGAGTATTTCGGGGTTGGGTGAGGAGTGTGTAGTTCTGGATTTTGAGTGTTGAGTTTTTAGTTGGAAAAAATCCCTCCGCGAAACTCAGCGATTCATCAGCGGACCTCTGCGAGTTATCCATTCGTTTATTAGTTGGTTAGTTGATTGGTAAATTGGGATTACCTTCAAGCATGGCTACTCAATTTCCTTAACCCAATTATCATCTTATTCTCTATTTAACTAATCTCCCTAATCAACAAATCAACTAAACCTCCTCAGCTCCGGCCAGCTTTAATATTTTCTTGTACTCCTCTTCACGAACTTCTGTTATCGAGAGGCGATTTCGTTTAAAAAGCTGCATCTCTAACAGATCATCATGCTCTTTCAGTTCGTTGCGCGTGACCGGCTCATCAAATTTCTGAACAAATTTCACGTCCACCAGCTGCCACCTGGGATCGCTTTCACTGCTTTTTTCATCGAAGTACTTGCTGTCGGGGTCGAATTGCAGCGGATCGGGATACGGTTCTGAGCAGACTTCCATTACACCCACAATAGCCGGTGGTTTTACGTTTGAGTGGTAAAAGAGTGCGCGATCACCAATGTTCATATCATCGCGCATGGTATTGCGCGCCTCGTAATTGCGGATGCCGCTCCAGCGAATTTGCCCGTCGCGCTCTAGGTCGTCAATGCTGTAGGCGTACGGTTCCGATTTCATCAGCCAGTATTGTCGCTCACTCATAATTAGATGTGTTTTATTTATTACTTTTGAGATTGATGCAGCACAAACGGCTGCACTCTTTTTTCCATTCCACCAAGATACAATTTATGAAGCAATCAACAGAAAAACCGGTCCGCGATATCCTGTTCTGGAGCGGCGGTAAAGATTCATATCTTGCGCTCCGCTACCTGCAGGATGATGGAGACAATGATCCGGTTCTGCTCACGACATATGATGATGAAAGCGGCCGGGTCTCTCATCAGAACATCCCAATAGAAACGATTCGGCAACAAGCGCTTGATTTGGGGCTGACACTTTTTACGGTTCCCCTATCCTATCCCGCCACAAACGAAGAGTATCTGGAAGCGTTGAGAAAACATCTCGAAATAATCCCGTTTGAAATCAATCGTCTTGTCTTTGGTGATTTGCATCTTCAGGATATCAGGGAGTGGCGTGAAGAACAGTTCGGTGCGATGGGATTCGATCTTGCCTTTCCAATCTGGCAGAAGTCGTATGATGAGCTCTTCGATCGCCTGGAGTGTGAAAACGTGTCGATCCGAATTTCTGCAGTAATGGACGACTTCAATGATATAATTACGCCCGGGCAAATATTCAGCCGTGCGTTTGCAGAATCACTTCCCGAAGAGATCGACAGAATGGGTGAAAACGGGGAGTTTCATACGGAGATTAATGTTCTGTCATAGATGAAACATTAGTTCAATTCATTGCACCGAAATGCAAATGTCCTATTTGAAAGTTGAGAATTCAAGCGGGATGAAAACATATAATGAAAAACTTTGATGGACACTCATCTCAAGTTCACTACGCTTACGCTTCGCGTTGAAAATAATCCCTTTAAAAGCGGAGACCTTTATTCTGAAATTTAAAATAAAGTAAAAATCGAACTCAGATTTTCTATAAAACACGTTCGAATATTATGAATACTTCTCAACATACCACTTCACCGTCTGAGACAGCAGCGCATCAAAATCCTGAGTTGGGCTCCAGCTCAGCTCTTTCTTTATTTTTGATGCATCCACTGAGTATCGGTAATCATGGCCGGGTCGGTCAGTGACAAACGAGATAAGATTTTTGTAGTCGCCGTCCGGACCGTTGCCAACCTTTTGGTTCAGGATATCGCAAATATTGCGGACCAGCTCAATGTTCTTCCATTCATTATCGCCCCCGATGTTGTACTGCTCGCCGGCATCTCCGTCATAAAAAACGGCGGCCAGCGCACGGCAGTGGTCATCCACGTGCAGCCAGTCGCGCACGTTCTCCCCTTTGCCGTACACCGGAATCGGCTCGTGTTTCAGCGCTTTACGAATCACGGTGGGGATCAGTTTTTCATCATGCTGATGCCGCCCGTAATTGTTGGAGCAGTTTGTGATAACGGCATTCATGCCGTAGGTATGAAAATAAGAACGGACCAGCATATCGCTGCCGGCTTTCGTGGCGGAGTAGGGCGAATTGGGTGCATACGGTGTGGTTTCCTTAAAAGAGCCGGTTTCACCCAGCGTGCCGTACACCTCGTCGGTGGAAACGTGCAGGAAACGGTGCTCATCAAAAGGATCCTGTTTATCAAACCAAAGCTGCCGGCACTCCTCAATCAGGTTAAACGTGCCGATCACATTCGAAAGCACAAACGGTTCCGGACCTTTGATTGAATTGTCCACGTGCGATTCGGCCGCCAGGTGAAGCACCCCTTCCGGCCGCCAGTTCTGCACGATATCCCGAACAGCGTTCCGCTCTGCGAGATCCATTTTTTTGAAATGGTACCGGCGCGAGTGTTTCAAAGAATCAAGGTAGTTGATGTTGGAGGCGTAGGTGAGCTTGTCGATATTCAAAATCTCCATCTCTTCATAATGCTCGTGAAGATGAAGAATCAGGTTCGATCCTATAAAACCGGCTCCGCCTGTTACAATTATTTTCATGCTGCTTTCTCCTGTTGAGAATTGTTATTTGCTTGAACTACTCAATTTAAAATAGGTCTTTTTCTTCAATTTCATCGAGTATGGGCAGCTGCTGATCTTTTTTTGACAACACGGGGTTCTCGATCCCCCATTTGATGCCGAGTGTGGGATCGTTCCACTTCACGCCGCGCTCCAGTTCTTTGTTGTAATAATCATTACATTTATAGTAGACGGTGGCTTCTTCACTCAGCACCCCAAATCCATGGGCAAAGCCGGTGGGAACGAACAGCATGTGCCGGTTTTCAGCACTTAATACGGTGGAAAAATAGTGACCGAATGTTGGCGAGTTTAGCCGCATATCCACGGCCACATCCAATATTTCACCGTGCGGCACCATCACCAGCTTCACCTGCGATGCCGGCGGTAGCTGGTAGTGCAGCCCTCGAACCGCGTTTTTCTTTGACCTGGAGATGTTATCCTGTACAAACTCAATTTCAATCCCTGCGTCGCGAAACAGGTGCTCGCGATAGACTTCCACAAATTCTCCCCTCGTATCTTTAAACGGAGTGGGCTTGATAAGTTTTACCGGTTGAAGTGGTGTCGACTCAATATTCATAATTCTTCTTCTATTTCATTCACCCGGCTGAGCAGCCTCTCCAGGCCATCTTTCCAGTTCAGTTGATTCAACCCGGCCCGCGTAAGCTTCTCGCAGTTCAGCAGGGAAAACGCGGGTCGATGGGCTTTTGACGCAAACTCCTCGGAACTAATGGCGGTCAGTTGTACGCGGTGATCGCGCCCGGTCAGTTTCAAAATTTCTTCCGTCAAGTCAAACCATGTTATCGCCCCCGCCGAACTGATATGAAAATATCCTTTCTTCTCCATTTCCACCAGCTTCATTGTCTTAACCACAAGATCACTGCAAAAGGTGGGACACCCGGTTTGATCGTTTACTACTTTTAGTTCATCTCTCTCTTTTGAAAAGCGCAGCATGGTTTTGATGAAATTGTTCCCGTAGACACCACAGAGCCACGACACGCGAAGTATCAGCCAATCGCCGCCAATTCGTTTTATCTCCTCTTCACCGGCCCGTTTGGATGCCCCATATACATTCTGCGGGTTGGCGGGATGGTGTTCAGGGTAGCCGTCCGGCAATTTTTTTTGATCTCGCTCTGACCCTTCAAACACATAGTCGGTGCTGTAGTGCACCATCGTTATGCCACGAGTCTTGCACGCTTCAGCCACGTATGCCGCGCCGTCACGATTTACGCGGAACGCCTTGTCCCTATTATCCTCGGCATCATCAACTGCGGTGTAGGCGGCACAGTTGATCACAACATCGGGCTGTTCATCATCAAGTACCTTTTGTATCGCTTGCTTATCGGTGATATCGAGCATGCCCGATCCGTATCCCGCCGGCTGGTGCCGGGTTCCTTCCAGGTGCTCCATCCATTCCATTCCAAGCTGACCGCCTGCTCCTGTAATCAGTAATTTCATATGTTTTACTGTAATTTATATGCTAATTCGTTTGCAATCTTGTACGACTCTGGGGTTCCTGCATCCGTCCACCACCCCTCGAGTATGGAGTACCGCATCCCTCCCTGTTTGATGTAGTGATTATTTACGTCGGTGATCTCAAGCTCGCCGCGGTCGGACGGCTCCAGCGTTTTAATCAAATCAAACACCGCAGAGTCGTACATGTAGATTCCGGTGACGGCGTAATCCGACCGGGGCTGATCCGGCTTCTCTTCGATTCCCACAATACGATCCCTATCCAGCTCGGCAACCCCGAACCGTTCGGGATCATCTACTTTTTGCAGAAGAATCTGTCCCCCGGTCCCGGCGTAGTTTTCCAGCGATTTGTCAAGGGAGGCCTCAAAAATGTTATCCCCAAGGATGACCGTCATTGCATCATCCCCTACAAAATTTTCTGCAAGCCCCAGAGCCTGCGCAATTCCTCCGGCCTCATCCTGTACTTTGTAGGTAAACCGGCATCCAAAATCTTTGCCGGAGCCAAGCAGGTTCACCACATCCCCCATGTGTTCTGTACCGGTAACGATCAGGATTTCTTCAATCCCTGAATCCACCAATTTTTCAATTGGATAGTAAATCATTGGCTTGCGTCCTACAGGAAGCAGATGTTTGTTGGTGACCTTTGTGAGTGGAAAGAGCCGGGAGCCCGTGCCGCCGGCCAGAATAATTCCTTTCATGATTGAAATAATGGATTATAAATTGATAAAAGAGTTAAAATCGTAAACATTAATTTTTTTTAATAAATGGGTAAAATCTTATATCACCTTATAGAAATCTTAGAAACCACCGATACACAAATAAGTTGACAATCATCCACGTATTGTACAGCAAAGCAACGAACAATCGTGCACATGCTGTATGTATGGGGAAAAAAAGTTCAGACTATTCGCAAATAAGGTATGAGTTTACAGCAGATCTCGAAAATATTTGTTTTGCTCTTTATTACCCTGGCGGGTGTAAGCGGGAATACAGCAGCCAACCCGGTGGACAGTATGCCAAAAACCAACATATGGGATGGGCAGCCGGTACAGTTAGCCGGTTTCGCTACGATTCTACTACCCTCATATTCCGACACAGTATCGAGAAATGAAGACCCACAGAAGCTGCCGGACCAGCTCTCCTCCTATAATACAAGACAATCAAAGAATAAAAGCGTCCACGCCTCCCTTTTTGGAGCAATGCAGGCACCCACGACAGATTTTACGGGAGATTTTTCCCCCGGTAACTGGACCTTTGACCCCGATGGCGGAGATGGTTCAGTAGATACCGGCAATGCTCCCAGCTCAATCACAATGACCGGGTCAAACAATCAGTCGAACTCAGCCAACAACTCCACATACTGCATCTCTATACCCGGAACCGGGGAGGGCACTCTTGCCTTTACCTGGCAGTACGAGACCAACGACAGTGATGGCCCACGATGGGATCCCTTCGGATATGTAGTCAATGGTACGGTATCCCAGCTTACGGATGATAATGGGCCCGACGTGCAGTCCGGAACGGTAGATATTTCCATTCAGGGCGGAGACCAGTTTTGTTTTCTTTCCAGTTCTTTGGATCAGCTATTTGGAGAAGCCTTTACAGAAATAAGCAATTTTAGCTACACCCCGCCGGTTGGAGCCCCGGATGCCGGTCAGTCCACACTCACATCAGTCAGCCAGGAACTGCCCGCCAATGGCAGCTCAACCACCCAGATCACGGTTCAGTTGAAAGATGATGCAGGTACTGAGATTCCCAATGGCGGCAACTCTGTATACATTACTACCTCGGCGGGAACAGTGAGTGACGGCCAGGGCGGCGCATCGGGAACGGCAGTTCTTGCCAATGACAATGGCGACGGGACGTACACCGTAACACTCACCTCTTCAGAAACCCCTGAAACGGCTGCAATTACCGCTTACCTCGGACCAACGGATAGCGATCCCACGATCGGAAACTTGTCCATAAGCTTTGTAGCCGTTACAACACAAGAATTTGTTGAAATTTTTGATACGCCGGGGACAAGCTCATGGGACATTCCGGATGGGGTGACAGAAATCGACCTGCTCGTGGTGGGCGGCGGAGGCGGCGGTGGAACTTCAACGGCGTTCAGCGGGGCCGGCTCCGGCGGGGGCGGTGCAGGTGGACTTGTGTATCTTGAAGGATATGACATATCATCACTGGGCAGCCCCGTCTCCATAACAGTTGGAGATGGCGGTGCTCCCGGGACACCCGGAAACAATTCGGGCAGCAACGGAGAGAATAGCTCGTTTGCGAATATCACCGGCCTTGGCGGCGGGGGCGGAATTGGTGGAAACGGCCGCGGAAACAGCGGAGGCAGCGGAGGCGGATCACGAGGGGCGCCCGGTGGTGAAGCGTTGCAGTCCGGGGCCGGGGAGTTTGGGAACCGTGGGGGGAATTCCAGTGGCTCACCGCTTGGAGCCGGTGCAACGGGTGGTGGCGGTGCCGGCACAACCGCAGAAAACCTGGCGGGAAATGCATGGGAAAAAGGCGGTGATGGCGGAGACGGTCTTGAAATCTCGATTACGGGAAGCCCCAACACCTATGCCGGGGGCGGCGGAGGCGGCGCAGCGCAGGGGACAACCCCCGTTGGTCTTGGGGGTCTTGGCGGCGGGGGCAACGGTGCCAATGACTCCACCCCGCCAACGCCGGGTCAGGACGGAACCGGCGGCGGTGGCGGTGGCGGAAACAACAGCCGGGCAGGCGCAGAGGGCGGCTCCGGGATTGTCATTATCCGGTATGTGAAAGAGACGACCGAAAACGTGTATTACAGCCGGCAATCCGGCAATTGGAACAGTGCCGCTGTTTGGTCTTTCGAAGGACACGGCGGGCCGGAGGCCGGTTTCATTCCCGGCCCCGAGGATACTGTCATTATTGGTGGATCGGCCTCCGTTGATCACAACATCACCTGGGTCAGTGACCTAACCATTGGAAGCAGCGGCGTTCTAAGCATAACCGATACCGGAGAGGGTGCCGGCAGATTGGATACAAATGGGTACATTGCCGAAGGCTCTGGCAGTTTTACCCTGGATGATGGCGGGACAATCGAGATTCAGTCTCCGGATGGCATTACACTGTCCGCACCGGAAGGTACAATTCAAACAGCGTCAAGATCATATAGCCAGCTGGCGCACTATCTATTCAATGGAACGCAACCTCAAACAACCGGGGATGGACTGCCGGCGGATGTTCAACATCTTACCATCAGCAATACTCAATCCGTATCGCTCCATCAATCAATACGCGTAAACGGAACGCTTTCCCTCAACGATGGATCGTTAGTGGTGGGTGACGGCCTCTCACTGATTGCAAACACCAAGAGCATCACATCGGGCGAGCTGACCTATCAGCTGAAGATCACAGGTCAGCCGGGCTATAGGATGCTCTCTTCGCCCCTGCAGGCAACCTTCGATACCTTTTTGAGTGACGTCCTCACCCAGGGCTACACAGGCGCATCACTCCCCGGCCCGCTTCAGCCCAATGTGTTATGGTATGACGAGACTATAGAAGGAACGGATAACCAGCGGTGGCGGGCTCCCGAAAGCAGCACCGACTCCGTTACGGTTGGGCGCGGATATCATGTCTACATGTTTGGGGATGTGCCTGAAGACAATAACTATAATGATCCGCTACCCTACCTCCTGGAAGTAAACGGCCTTGAACATGAAGGAACGGGCGGACAGATCAATTTGCCTGTGACATACACTGCAGCGGCCGATACGGGATGGAATATGGTTGGCAACCCATTTGGTGCAGCCATCGACTGGGATCACCCCTCCTTGACCAAAAACAATATTAGCCAGGAAATCTATGTCTGGGACCCAAATATCAACCAGTACCTGACCTGGAACGGCAGCGTCGGCGATATAGCCAATGGTATTATTGCGCCGTTTCAGGCGTTTTGGGTGAATGCCACCGGCGAAAATCCAACCCTTACGGTGCATGAGGATGCAAAGACGTTTGGTGGCTCATTTGCAGGAAAAGCCGACCAGCCGGAGACACCGTACATCAGTATCAACGCCCGGACGTCCCGGCGGTATCGATCCACAGCGCACGTAACGTTTGATGATTCCGGCAGCCTTGGGCTGGATAGCCGGGACGCTTTCAAGCTGCTGCCACCACCGGGAATTGGTGACTACCTGGAGTTTTACTCGCTATCTGATACAGGCGAACGGCTGGCTATTAATAACCTGCCGCGGCGGTTTGGTTCGGAGCTTGTTGTGCCCTTCAGCATCAATACGTTCAAAAAAGGATCACCATCAACAGACGACATAACCTTAAACATCACCAATTTTGACCATATTCCGGATGGATGGGAGGTTTTCATTATAAATGAACAGAATGGACAGCGGTACGATCTGCGTAACACCCGCTCCATCTCCATTTCCATGAATCATCTCCGCGCTGCATCCAAAGCTGATTTCCACGCCAAAACCAACAGCATTGTGAAGAGAGAAGGGAACAGCCATGCTCAATTTAAACTGGTGATTCAGCCCGGAAAGGATGCAGACGGATTGCCCGATACCTTTATGCTCCATCAAAACTTTCCCAACCCGTTTAACCCATCCACCACATTTCGTTTTGAGTTACCGATTGAAGGCCGGGTGCAGGTTACCATTTACGATATGCTGGGGCGCAAAATTTCGACCCTTGTGGATCAAACGCTCGGTGCCGGCGTTCACGAACGAGTCTGGGATGCATCGGCATTTTCCAGCGGCACATACATAGCGAGGATGGTCACCGGCACGTCAGTTATAACAAGAAAACTTACGCTGATTAAATAACCGCTCATCTATTGTCAATGTTGATCGTCATTATGAAATATCGGATGGTGAACTATGCATGACATCTACATTCATCACGACTCGATTTTGTGGTAAACCTCATCCGGTGACTACACGATATTTAATCAATACCACGATAGAAGCTTAATTTTGGCTCCATGTTTTTTTGTGTGGGTCGTTTAATTATTGCGTATAAATTTGATTAGGCTGATCATCTATCCGGCCTCCGATTTGTACAGGTGGCGTATGCTCATTTGAACACGCCTGCGATGGGTGTAAAAACGTACCGGCCGAATATAGTTTACAAAGATAAAGCGATGCGGACCTTCGTTTTTACATCGCAAAGTGTTCAAATGTGCCCACCGGAGCAAATCTTTAGCCGGCGGGTTTTGGATACTTTTGACCGTTCACTTGTCCCTTGGGGAAAAGTATCAGGGAAATACGAAAGGCTCATCAGTTGATTGCTTGATATTGATTATCGTATTAATCAAATGATTGAGCTAAAAGAATTGGTGGTATATTGGTTTCTGTGAAAAATTAGATTTGGGTTTTAAGTTACCCACACAATTCAACATAGAAGCTTAATTTTGAAGCCTTTCGTAAGCTGTTGAATGCGCCGGATCTACATCGCGCAGTACATTGTAGGCCTCCAACCGAGTTTGAACGTTCGCGGATTGAAGCAGCGCAACAATTTCATTGTACTTTGTATCAAAGAAAATATCGAACAGGTAGTTGTTGCTTGTGCGTCTCTTCGCCTCTTCCAGATTTTTTAAAACATCGACGACCTCCCGGATCGATTCCCGGTTATTAATCGTGAATTGGTCAAGTCCAAAGCGGTGGTATCGATAAACAGCTTCACGGAGCGGCTGATAGTTTGGGTTTAGCATGTCGGAGATCAACCCGAACCGATTGCGCTGAGCCCCAATAGACCGGCCCCACCCCTGAGCACCGCTGTTTCTTCCCAATTCAAAAATATTCTGTGCTTTATTGTAGTGCCGGGATCCCCCAAGTCGTTCAAAACTATCGTAATCATACCCAAGAATTACGTACATGTAAAAGTCGATAAAACTGGTCAAATCATCGAACTGGAGCTCATCAAAAAGTAGATTTTTATTTTTAGGATAGCTGAATGTCCAGTTGTTATCACTAAGTACTAAGGAGGATGACTCCTGAATTGTGTTGTAGATTGGCCTGCGCAGGCTGAAAAATGCTTCCGCCGTGTAGTTAAATTGATCATCCACGCTCGTTAACACAATTTGTACCTGGCAGCGAATGCGTTCAAATTCCTGGTACCGGTCGTCAGTCCACGTGTTGTCATTGATATACGATTCCAGCGCCGGCTCCAGCTCGTTTATATATTCGTAGGATGACCCGCTTATCTGGCGGGTATTCAGGGTTACATCACAGTTGAATTCCTGGGCAGAAACAGGTTCAGCTAAAAGCAGAACCATAAGCCCCAAAAAACCCGCGACCCATTTTATTTTTTCGATATTAATCAACATATTTATATTAAATCAATAGAGAACCAAGGGAGCTGTTATGATACAAAGGAATATTTTCTTTTGCCTAATAGCTATATCAGGAGTTTTCGTTTTAGCCGATGTGGCCTACACGCAACAATCCATGGGAGCTCGTTCCATAGCTATGGGTCAGACCGGCGTCTCTTTTCCTGACAGTCGCTGGGCAATCTTTTCAAACATCGCACTCTTACCAACGGACGAACGACAGGTTTCATTTTATGGCTTTCGGTATGCCGGTATTTCTGAAATTACCGATGCCGCCGCCGCTGTCTCACTCCCGCTGATGGGTGGGTCTGCGGGAGCGGGAATTCATCGGTATGGGTTTCATCTCTTCAGCGAAACTCGTCTGCGGGCCGGATACTCCTACAGCTGGCAAAATCTCAGTGCAGGCCTGGCATTAAACTACAGCCATGTACAGCAGGGTGGCGGGTATGGATCAGCGGGAGCCCTGGGGGTGGATGTTGGACTGAGCGGCACCGTTACGGAAACGCTCTGGTTTGGGGCAAGAGCAACCAATGTAAATCAACCGACTTACGCAGGGACGGCTGAGGAGCTGCCGCGGGAACTTGCCGCCGGCCTTAGCTACAAACCCGCTGCCGGCGTCATGATTTCTGCTGAGACTGTTAAAGATGTTCGCTTCCCTATCTCACTGCGTTTCGGTGTTGATGCTGCCCTCATCGATGAACTAAACGTAAGAGGCGGCTTCACCACTAATCCTGAAACCTATGCCGGCGGTTTTGGATATCGTACCGATCGCTGGCAGATTAATATTGCCCTGCAGCAGCATGTCCTGCTGGGGCTAAGTCCGGCAGTTGATCTTGGTGTTTCACTGTAATTCATCAGAATATGCAGCCCGATGTATCTGTCTTTATTCAACCAGTTTTGAAACCTGGTCGCGTTTGGGTCAGGCTTTGTGCTCTGGTATGTCTGCTCCATGCTCTTACGAAAGCACCGCTTTTCGCTCAAAACAGTACGCCTGATCGCCTGCAGGTAGAGAGGGTCATTGAGGAGCTGGTATCCGAGCTCGATCCCGAAGAATCCGGGCAGGAAATTGCAGAACTGGTGGAGCTTCTCGAAGATCTGGCGGCAAACCCGACGAACATCAACCGTGCCAATGCAGACGAACTGGCAGGGTTACCCGGAATTGACTTCAGAATTGCCCGTGAGATTATAACCTATCGCGAACAGGTTAACCCTTTTGAGGAGATTTCACAGCTGGTGGACGTACCGGGAATTGGAGAGGTAACGTACCGGAGAATCCGACCCTTCGTAACAACCGGCAGCGGTTCGCAATTGCGGCGCGACCTCTATCTCAACCGGCGCTACTGGACGGCAGGCGGCCGATTCGACCTTCTTTCCGGGGTTCAGTCGGTGGTTCAAAAGCAGGAAGGCTATCTCCGGTCTGATTCCCAGACGCGCTACGCCGGAACTCCGCTAAAACTAAGCAACCGCATACGGTACAGGAGTGACCGGCTGTCAATCAATCTCACGCAGGAGAAAGATCCAGGAGAATCGTTGAACGGGTTTACCGGTTTTGACTATACATCCTGGCATGTGGGAGTCAGGAATGCAGGCGCGCTTCTAAATCTCGTTATCGGAGATTTCAGGGTATCGTATGGCCAGGGACTCATCCTCTGGACTGGAGGTTCGTTTGGAAAAAGCAGCCAGATTCGTGGTGCCGCAGTAAAGAATGACCTGGGAATTCGTCCATATACATCAACCCAGGAGACGAATGCGTTTCGGGGAGTTGCAGGAACGGTTGGAAAGAATCTGCAGGTCAGCGGTTTCTACTCCAGCCGGCCACAAACCGCCAGTGAAGTGAATGAAGCTGTCGTTCGTTTCCCGTCGGCGAGCGGGCTGCACCGAACACAGAACGAACGGGCCAGGCGGCACAACCTGCGGCAAGAAACCGTGGGCGGCAGAATCCGGTACCGTTTTGGACGAGGTATCGCAGGAATCAGTGCTTACAGGAACCAATTCAGCAGACCCGTGAAGAGAGGTACACAACCCTATCAAATTCACCAGTTCCATGGAAGGAATCTTTCAGCCACAAGCGCCGATCTTCAGGTGTCTGCCGGCCCCGCACTTCTATTTACAGAAGCCGCCCGAACCGATAATGGCGGAACCGGCCTGATAACAGGCAGCGAACTTGACTTTGAGGGCCAAACCACACTTTCACTGGCCTACCGGCGATACTCTGCCGATTTCCAATCCATTTTTGGGTCCGGATTTGGAGAACAATCACGCACTCAAAATGAAGAAGGCTTTTACCTGGGGCTGGACCAGGCGTTGGGTGAGAAGATATCGTTTCGCGGCTATTATGATATCTACAGAACCTTTGCAGCCCGTTTTCGAAACAGCAGACCAACGACAGGTACCGATGGTCTGGCAAGAATCGAATTTAGCCCTTACGCGGAGCTGACGATTTATGCGCAGTACCGACATAAAAAACGGGAGCAAGAAACAGAACAGGAAGATGCATTTGGACGCAGTACATTGCACATGAGCCACACCCTAAGATCAAATGTGCGAATGCAGGCAGAGTACTCTGTTCACCCCTCCCTTCGATTGCGCAGCAGGCTCGATTTTGTGAGAGCTCGTCAAACCACAAGCTCCCCCACGTACGGCATGCTGTTTTTCCAGGATGCACGGTTTTCACCAGGCCCTGACCTGACGCTGGATCTTAGAATCACGCTTTTTGATACCGACGACTTCTCCTCGCGGGTTTTTCAATTTGAGAATGATCTGCTTTATGTGATGTCGAACACCATGTTGTTTGACCAGGGGCAGCGGATGTATGCCGTACTCCGCTATCGTCCAATCCCTTCTTTA
Organism: Bacteroidota bacterium; assembly: GCA_009909035.1. GTDB lineage: Bacteria > Bacteroidota > Rhodothermia > Balneolales > Balneolaceae > SW132. The sequence continues at coordinate 36,653 of JAAAOB010000053.1, read as the reverse complement.
ACTATCAGAATGAAAGCCGCTACAACCCTCTACGAAAACCGGTTTGAAATTGGAAGTGGCCTGGACAGAATCCGGGGCAGCCGGCGTTCAGATATCGGTCTGCAGATTCAGCTTAAGTTATAAGGTGGTACCTGATGGAAATTGACCCTTATTTTATTATGGTTATTGAAATAAAATCCTTAATCATTACTTAAAAAGCGCTTCCAGTTAAAATTTATTTTGCATCAGTGCTGAATTATGTGATTATTTATAGTTCTTTAGGTTCAATTCTCATCCTGTACACATGAATCACTCACCATTTTTGGAAAAATCTGCCTGCGGTGTAGGTTTTATCGCCAGTCGGAAAAACGAAGCAAGTCACGAAAACCTTCAAAAAGCACTTCACGCACTCAGCTGTGTTGAACACCGGGGGGCCTGTAGTGCCGACCAGGTATCAAGTGACGGAGCAGGAATTATGGCCGACATCCCCTTTAATCTGTTCGGCTACGAAAAGGGTGATATTGCCGTCGCAACGCTGTTTACACCTCATGACAGGCAACGACGCAGAAAAGCACTGCGAGTTTTTGAAGAAACGTTTGAGTTCTACAAACTTAAAGTTCTCGACTACCGAACTGTACCGGTCAACCCGGACGTTCTGGGCGATATTGCCAGGGAATCGTTACCCTTTATTCTGCAGGCAATTATTAAACGTCCTGAACACTGCCGAACCGACAGTTCATTCGATAAGCTTCTGCACTCAGCAAAGCAAATGAACCGAACAAAGATGAGAGAGCACGGTATCGTGAAAGAGTTCTTTTTTGCCTCTCTTTCCGCAAGAACCATTGTCTATAAAGCGCTGACAAAGGCTGATAAACTAAAAGATTTTTACCTCGATCTGCAAAATCCGGAGTTTGAAACTCGGTTTACGCTTTTCCACCGCCGATTCTCTACCAATACCCGAACCTCCTGGGACAAAACCCAGCCGTTCAGGATTATAGCCCATAACGGCGAAATTAACACCGTCACCGGAAATCGTTCATGGGCACTGTCGCGGGAAAAATATCTTGGCCTCCATAAAGATGAACTGCTGACGCATAGCGAAATCAGCGATTCCGGCAGCCTGAATGAAATGGTTGAAGCCCTCACATATCGAAGCAGTATTCCGTTTGTGGAGGACATCCTGGCAATCATGATTCCTCCTGCAACCAAAGATAACACATTCTACAAATTTTGGAGCCGGGCCATGGAACCGTGGGACGGGCCCGCACTCATCTCATTTTGTGACGGATCATCGATCGGTGCACGACTCGACAGAAATGGATTCCGTCCCTGCCGGTGGATGAAAACGGACGATCATTTGTATGTATCCTCTGAGGCCGGGTCATTCTCAATTGACGAAAGCGAGGTTATTGCCAAAGGCTCACTGCATGCCGGTAATGGTATAAAAATGGATCTCTCAGAAGGAAAAGTTCGCTTTCGGGATCCCAGCCGCTCCAGGGAGAACTTCGATGCCGAATTTATCCATCGTCTTGCCCCGCTTAAGGAGCAGCCTGTGGAAGAGTCGGATCAAAGTAATGCGGATATGAACCTTTTCCGATACACAAAAGAGGATATCAACAAACTCTTAGTGCCGATGATTACTGATGCGAAAGAACCGATTGGCTCGATGGGCGATACAGCCCGGCCGGCCATGTTTTCGGATCAGCCGCGATCATTTTTCGATTTCTTTTATCAAAATTTTGCGCAGGTAACCAATCCTCCGCTCGATTATCTTCGGGAAAAAATGGTCACCGATCTCTCCACTTATATCGGTAAACGTCCAAATATTTTTTCGCCAAAAGAGTTGATTCCCCAGTACCCGGGGTTTGAAGCCGACACTCCGCTGCTTTCGCTCGGCCAGATGAAGACACTTCGAATGCTCAATAAGTCTACATCACGGGTTAAAACAGCCGAATTTGACATGACCTTCAACCGTGATCATGGTCATGTTGGGTTTCGGTCGGCCATCCGTGATATCACGGACCGGGCGCTTGAGCAGGTCAGCCAGGGTGTTACGATCCTGATTATAACCGATAGGAACACAAGCTATGAACACCCGCCCATCCCGAGCCTTCTTGTACTTCGATCGCTCGTTAATGCGCTGAATGAATCCGGCCTGAGGCTGAATGCCTCTATTGTAGTGGATACGGCGGAAGTTCGAAACACCCATCACTTTGCCGCACTTGTCGGTTTTGGTGCAACGGCGGTTTGTCCCTACCGGTCGCTTGAATTTGCCCGTTTCGAAGAGAACCGGAAACTCAAAAAGCTCGATCCGGATGAAAAAGAGCAGAACCTCATCAACGCGTACAACCAGGGATTGCTTAAGATTATGTCTAAATCCGGTATCTCCGTGGCGCGCAGCTACCAGAGCTCAAAACTCTTTACGGCCTTGGGAATCGGGGAAGAAATCAGAGAGCAGTTTTTCCCCGGCCTGTTCAGCCCGGTTGGCGGCATCGGCCTCAATCAGCTTGTTGATCAGATTCTGGATCACACCGAGTTTGTAAACGATCCCGACCAGAATGGCAAACTGCTCAATACCTACCAGTATCGCGAGCATAACCGGGGTAAAAAGGGCGAAAAGCACTCGATGACAAATACGCGATCCAAAATTGTCCATAAACTGGTGCGAGACAGCGAACTGACACTTGAGGATACCGGCCTGTTTGATGAATATCTGAAACTTGGCCACAGCCAGGAACCGGTAAATATCCGCCACCTGTTTGATTTTAAACCTGCCGGTGATCCACTCAAAGAGGAAGACGTTGAACCACACACCGATATTATGAAGCGTTTCGGTTCGGGGGCCATGAGCTTTGGCGCCATTAGTGCTGAGTCGCAGCGGGATATTTTTCTGGCCATGCGAGACATGGACGGGCGCTGCAACAGCGGCGAGGGCGGTGAAAATCCATATTACTACTCACTCGGCATTACCGGCTCTGTAAAACAGGTAGCCAGTGGACGGTTTGGCGTAACTGCCGAATACCTCGTTGTAGGAGATGAAATTCAGATCAAAATTGCCCAGGGGGCCAAGCCCGGTGAGGGAGGACAGCTCATGGGCGTAAAAGTTAATGAAGATATTGCATTTGCGCGGCACAGCGAGCCCGGCTTCAGTCTTATCTCTCCTCCTCCACTGCACGACATATACAGCATTGAAGATCTTAAACAGCTGATTTATGAGCTGAAACAGGTAAAACCGGACGCCAAGGTAAATGTTAAGCTGGTATCAGGCCAAAATATCGGAACAATTGCCGTTGGTGTTGCTAAAGCCGGCGCCGATGTCATACACATCTCCGGAGGTGACGGCGGAACCGGTGCAGCTACATTAACCTCGATGAAGCACGCAGGCCTTCCATGGGAGATCGGCCTGCTGGAAGTTCACCGAACGCTCTACAACCACGGCCTCCGGGAATATGTAGAACTTCGGACAGACGGCGGGTTATCTACCGGCCACGATATCGTCAGTGCTGCCCTTCTTGGAGCCGAGGGATTCGATTTCGGGAAGCTTTTGCTGGTTGCACAAGGATGCGTAATGGCCAGAATTTGTGAGAAAAATACTTGCCCAACCGGTATTGCAACCCATAACCCGAAGTTCAAGAAAAAATATAAAGGACAGAAAGAGCACGTCACCCGAATGATGGCATTTCTTGCCAAAGATGTACAGCGATACCTTGCACGCCTCGGGGCCAAAAGCCTCGACGAAATTGTCGGGCGTATCGACCTGATTCAAACGCATAAGGACCACCTTGAACTGGTAGACGACCGTAAAATTGACCTCAGTTATTTTTCCGGTGACTCCCTCCACGCCGTCAACGACAAACCCAATCTCTTTAATGAAGGGGTAAGCCCATTGAACCGTGAACTTGTTGATGTTTTTAAAGATCACGTCAACGAAGAGGGTGAAGGCTCATTTGAAAGCGAAATCATCACGGGAGATCGGGCTGCACTGGCCACACTGAGCGGCGAAATTGCCAAACGCGTGTCCAGGAAACGAATGGATGAAATCGCCGAAAAAGGTGAAGCGATCTCGGAGCACCGATTTAACGGGTCGTTTTCTATTTCGTTTCGCGGCAGTGCGGGACAGGGATTTGGGGTCTTTATGACTGAGGGCCTGAACGTCCGTCTCCGTGGCGAAGCAAACGATTCCGTTTGTAAAGGAATGTCCGGCGGGTCCATGATTATCAATCCGCCCGAGGAGTCGACCTTTGCCCCTGGCGAGAACGCCATTATCGGAACTGTGCACTCTATGGTGCCACCGGCGGAAAACTGTTTGTTCACGGACTGGCCGGCGATCGCTTTGCCGTGCGCAACAGCGGCGCACTGGCCGTCGTTGAAGGTTCAGGCCTTCATGCTTGTGAATATATGACCAACGGCACCGTTGTGATTCTTGGCGGCGTAGCCAAAAATGTTGGTGCCGGAATGACCGGCGGAGTTCTCTACCTACGGGAAGACCAGGTGCACCAGGTGAACGACGAGTACCTTACTCCACTTGAACTTGACAATGACTCTGAAGAAGAGCTGAAATCAATTCTTGAAGAGTATCACAAAGAGACGGGGAGTACAAAAGCCGGAGATGTACTGAACGACTGGAGCCGCCAGAAACGACGCTTTATCAAACTTCTACCCAAAGGCGTACTTGCCAAACGGAAAGAGGAACAAACAATTGCTGAAGTTAAAAAAGAGAGTGCTTAAGCTGGCGCGGCTCACAAATCCGCAGAAAGATTTTAGATGATTGATAAAACCATAACAGTGGCAATGTATCCACTTTTAAGGAGACATTTCCTCTAATCTTTCATCTACCATCTTATATCTTTCTCAGATATCCCATCTGGCATAATTCTTCAGCAAAATCGCTCCCCAGCTTATAGCACTGCCGATTCTGCAGCAGGTATGCATCATCGGCTGCCTCCAGGACATAGCGATGAAGATGGTCTGTGAGAAGGATCCCCTTCCCTTTTTGGGTTTCATTATTGATCCGTTCCATGATTCGCTCGATAATACGTGGCTCTACCCCACTAAATGGTTCATCCAGCAAGATAAAATCACGGTCCAGGCTGATGATCAACAAGATCTCTAAAAACCTTCTCTCTCCACCGGAGAGCTCCTTCACGGTTTGATTCATCATGCTTTTGAAAAATGAATCCTCTGATGCAGGTCCGTTAGAGATAAAAGAGTTAAACACCCTCGAGACGTTCATATCCCCGGGCAGCATTGACTGCTGTGGGAGGTAGCTGATTGATCGAAACCGTCTCTTCAGTGATCGTGAATATATTCGCTCGCCGTTGAGTTTTGTGATCCCGCTTAACGCCTTCATTTGCCCGGCTGCTATCTTCAAAAGTGTAGATTTTCCGGAACCGTTGCGCCCGATCAGTGCCGTAATGGTGCCGGGGTACACCTCCAGGTAAGCTCCGGACAGTATTTTCAGCCCCGAAACACTATAAAAGAAACTATCGACAATGAGCGGCTGGTGATTTTTCACATTATGAGTTTCAGGACAATCGGGACAATTTGCAGAGAAAAGAACATCAATCCAATCAGCAGGAATTTTGGATACCGGAGATTATCAAACAGAGGCCAAAGGTTGCGCTGCCTGAAATCATACCAGGTATAAATAGCAGATGCAAGTCCGCCCAGGAAAACAGCACGCGGAAACAGGTAGTAGAAATCACCAAAAGAGAACCACGGCAGGATAAAGAATCCCACAAAAAAGACTACTGAATTGCTGTAATATTTTTTTGCTAAATAATGAATCAACAGATGGAATTGAATTGATGGTTATGTCCGGTTTTTAAAAACGGAATGTCTTTGCTTCATAAAGAAATGTAGGATCATTAAGTATAATTATAAAGCGGTTTCCTGGGCGGGCAGAAGCTGTTGTTTAATCTATTTTTCAGAATCATAAACCTAAAATGACAAGTTGATCCAGATTGATTCAATATTTTAATGAGAGCTCATCAATTCAACCGCGCTCCAGGTCCAAAACACAGACGGTGTGTCGGCATTGATTATGTATGGCCAAAACCGTTCTCTTTTGCTGTTCCATTCGCATCCAACTCATCCTTTTCGATCGTATGGGATTCGCCATCGTAGCTATGCACCAGTTTTCTCACTCCTTTTGGCTTATCGTTGTCGTCCCGTTCAATTTCGACAGTTTCCAGGTGAACCGGTTTGCCCCACAGGTAGTAGAGATTTTCGAGGGCACCTGACTCAAATGTTGGATTCAGCTCCTGACCGGTGAACTCGTGCTCCAGGTAGAGCTCACGGTTGTGGTTGTAATTGCCATCTTCAACCGTGATCACCGGTGTGCCGTAGAGGCTAAAATAGTTTTTCAACACACGGCGGATATTTTTCGCATCCTCCTCGGTGATAATCTGCTTGATTTCGCCGGTTCGCGGCTCCATCTGCTCGCTCCACAAGTAGATTTCGGCATCCTGAATAAACGCCTCATCAAAAAACTCCTCGACCGCCATCCGGTCGGAATAGTTTTTCCGTACCTCGAAAATTTTCTCTATTCCCCTGCTCTCATTCTTGTCAACGGTCACCCATTTATCGGGGTCCTTGCTTTCGCGGAACTCCCTGCCGTGCATTCCCCGGTCCCACCGGTAGACCAGGTCCTGGTACAGTTTCAGGCCTACGTTATACCAGTTGAGGGTTTTGGTGGATGGCTGGGTCACCTTCGAATGAAACTTGGAGTACTCGATATGCTCCTCCGGTGTGATCAGCCCCTCCTCATAGAGACGCCGCATGATATGCATATGCGTATACGTGGCCCACCCCTCATTCAAAAGCTTGCACCGTTTTTGATGCTCAAAAAACCGGGTCTGCTCACGAATCGTTGATACAACATCCTTCTGCCAATCGGCGAGCGGTTTGGGTGATTTTTCAAGCAGATAGCGAAGAATATCATACCGCGGAATCGGGGGTGTTTTCTGCTTCAGCTCTTCCACCTCTTTTTTCAGCTCCTCAATTTCGCTTTTATCCTGGTGGAATTCCCGTTTTTGAATTCCCTTAATCCGTTCCGTTTTCATCTCAATTATTCGCTTTCTAAGCGTTTCCTCATCTTCCTGCTCGCTCAGCAGATCGGGCGGAAGGTGCCAGCAGACCGAAAAGGCGCTGTCGATGGTTTGTTCGTACGCTTCAAGTCCATAGGTGCGCTCATATGTTTTGAACCGTTTTTCGGCATTGCGGGCCTCCCGTGCAAGATCCATGTAGTCGGATGCGTTGCGCATGTACCGGTTTTCCAGGTTGAAATCGACGTGGCCGTAGACGTGGGCCATCACCAGGATATTCAGGATCACCGGGTTGGTCTCCACCAGGTAGGCCTTTGGCGGGATGGAGTTCCAGACGGTTTCATACGGAATGCCGGCCCCGTGGTGTTCATAAATCGTCTTCTGCTTATCGTAATCGCGGCCAAAACTCCAGTGCGAAAAGTTGGTCGTGAACCGGTAGGCCATTGATTCAATCATCTTCCTGGAGGAGACCACTTCAAAATCCACATCAGTTACAGTCAGCCCCATTTCTTCTGCAATCCGTTTGATCTCCGGCTCAATTTTGTTCAGTCGGTCAAGTTGCTTGTCCTTCATGACGTCCATCTCTCTTTTTTAAGAAATTCCTGTACTGCCGGCAGAATGTGATCCTTATCCTTGATCACTACTCCCAGGAAAGGATAGGAAATGTCGCCTGAAATCAATCCCAGTCCGTTATCTTCCACAGAACGGACCGTCAGGTTCTTTTCAAACGCTCGTTTCAGCCCGGAGGAAAATGGTCGGCCGTCCAGGCGGATTTCCCCATAGCCGAGCATATTCACCTTCACTTCCTCGATGAGTTTCTTTGCCTCGTTCATGGTGGCATCCGCATCCCAGTCTTCACCATCGGAAAAATGAAACAGGTAGACGTTCCATGATTCCGTGGGATAGTGAGACTCGATCATACTGCGCGCCAGTTTATAGGCTTCCGCGCAGCGGGTGCCGCCTGATTCTCCGGTCTTGAAGAACGAATCTTCATCCACAAGCCACGCCCTGGCGTGGTGCACGATGAACCGAATCTCCACATTTTCATAAATTTTTTTCAAAAACTCGTTGATCCAGAAGAGCATGGATCGGGCCAGGTATTTTTTATTGGTTGTCATGGAAGCAGAAACATCCATCATGGCAAAGATAACGGCATTGGAGTGATAGCTTTTTTCCTCATCCACATTCAGGTAGCGCAGATCCTGGTTTGAGAGAATTGGAAACGGCTCCACCTCGTCGTGTTTTGCTTCAATTCCGTCGTCCAGCAGGCTGAGAGCCTCTCCCAGGTTTCCGTCAGCTTCTGCCAGGGCGGTGTAGCAGGTCAGTTCATCCTGGCCCGACTCCTCCTTTAGCGATTCCAGGTAGGCATAAAACCGGCCGATACCCTGCCGGCTCGTATGTTTTTTTTCAAGGAGCACACTTGGGCCCGTTTTCCGAATGCCCGAAACTTTATATCCGGTGATGGCCTCGAGTTTGGCCGCCTCTTCTTTTTTCTGAAGATTCGGCAGGCCCAGGTCTTCCAGCATCATCTCGATAATCTCTTCAATATCCACCTCACTTTCGATATAGTCTTCACCAGGCACATTTCCGGGCTTTCCCGGTTCTTGCCCGCTCACCTGACGCCGGCCGATCACATCCCCTTTCTTGCCTTTCCCCTGGCCAATGCCGCTCCGGCCGCCGTCACCCTCTCCATTTCGTTTTCCCGGTTTAAAGTCGGGAATCACAATCTCCTTGATGGGGATCTTCACCTTCTTTCCCTTCTTCCGGGTAATAATTGAGCTTTCCGACACTATTTTCCGGATCTGCTTCTTCACGACATCCTTCTGCTTTTCGCGATGCCGGCGGGCATCGCGTTTGCCCTTCTGTTTGTATTCACTTCCTCTTCGTACAGCCATGGGTTATGATTTTTGTGATTGGGATTAATCTGACAATCTCAATTCGAATCTTAAATTATAATTACAAAAGTCCCCCTTATCCCGCGAGGGATCCCTTTGGAAGAAAAGGGGATTCAGAGGGATGTTTATCAGATCTATCAAAAAATCCGATGAACACCCCTCTATATCTTCCCTTTTTAGAGGCTGTGAAAAAATAGAACAACAAGCATTACAAACACTCGCTATGTGGGCCACGAAGGCGCGACGACACAAAGCTTTCACGAAGGTTATTTCATTGATATGATTTCACTTCGTGCACCTTCGTGACTTTGCGTCCTCGTGGCAAAAACAAATGGCGGATATACTTGACTATGTATTTCCTCACAGCCTCTTTAGGGGAGACTGAATAAATGAAATAGAGCATAAATCGTGCTCACGCTTATACCGAACCCGCACTACCGGCTCAGAATCTCCGTCACCTTTTCGATCGCCTCCTTGGCGCAGACTTCACAGAAGCCGCGTTCATTGATCAGGTTTTGAAAAATCTGTTCGCCCTTTTTCTTCTCCGATTCCTCTTTGGCACGGTCTGTAGAGAGAACCAGGTGGAGGTTGTTTTTGGCATCCTCCAGCACCTTATCCTCAATTGCCTTACGGAGCGGACGGTAGCTGTCGGGACCAAATTCTTCCCGGGCATTTTTCAGTTCCAGGATTTCACCCCGGAAAATATCGGCCTCCTTTTCCGACACCTGCATGAACTTCTCGACCGATCGAAGGAATTTATTGTCCGGTTCAATTACTTCATCGGTTACAGGATCTCGTTTGTAGCCAGCTCCGGAGCCTTTCACATATTTTCGTTTCAACTTCCTGGAATACTCAGCCTCGCGGATATATTTTTCAAACAGGTCATCAATGAGGTCACCGTAGGTTTCGAGATACGCTTTGGAGACCTCCTCCATAATTACTTCTTCGAACTTTTCCATTACGCTGGATCCATCACCGGAGGTGAGGCTCTCCATAAACGAATCGATCTCTTCTGCTTCATATCCCATTCTGTGGCGAAAGACTCCTTTCAGTGCTTTAATCGCGCCGAGATGCGTCAGACACCCTTCATCTTCATCGATCTTGGCAAGAGCCTGGTTCAGAGCCGCAAGTACGTCTCGCGAGGAGACGCCAAACATCCCCTCCCGCTCTTCCATATCATCCGATAGCTGACCCTCGTTGATTAACTCCCGCAGGTCTACCGGCTGTTGATCTTTGTCGGTCAAGTCGGCCAGCTCGCCGTTATATGCTTCCAGTTTCGTCATTTTATCTACGCCCATATCCGACTCCTTCAGCCGGGTGAGAACGGCAAAAATAGCTGCCAGGCGAAATACATCGGGGGCGATGTGGATTTTTCCAAAATCAAACTCCGACTCTTTCTCGATCAGCTTCTCGTAGACTTTGATCTCATCTTTAACCCGCAAAGGATAGGGAAAAGGAACGGTATAAATACGGTCATGCAGCGCTTCATGGGCGCTGTTTGCCTTAAAATCTTTATATCCTGTAAGATTGCAGTGGCCGATGACAACCGTATCCACGGAGATGTGCGGGAAACTGCTTCCGTACACCTTAATCTCCTGCTCCTCGGCCACATTAATAAAAACCCAGAGCAGCCGTTCGTCGATACCCTTTTTCAGGAACTCCCGGCCTTCGGTAATTCCGCGGTTTCCGCGCTGCAGAGCGCCATCAAGCCAGAATGCGTTCGGGTGTTCCCTTCCGTACTTCGGGTTATTGGTGATGCCGATATTTTCATGGCCAACCAGATCGCCCACATCCTGGGTCTTCTCATCCGATGGCTCAAACGATCCGATTCCATCTTGTGTCTGTGTGGAGAACCGGAATTTTTCCACTTCTACCTGCCACCACATTTCGCGGCCGGACTCTTCATCATAGTAGTCGCCAAATTGTTCTGAAAAGAGCCGCATTCTGCAATTCGGACAGAGTTCACCTTGAATCGGGGCAATCCCCAGTTCATTTTCAATCGGTTCCTCAACGCCCAGGCGCTTTGCCCGCTCAGGGTTCCAGTTGTTTTTCCTGAGATACCGGGGAAGAGCGTGCAGAGGATTCTCGTTCATCGGGCATCCTTTGATCCGGTAGAGAGGACGATCATTGTAATTTTCAAGCGCCCGGATCAGCGTCCGTACGAATGTAGACTTGCCGCTGGCCGGTGGACCCACAAGAAGCAGTACCTGTTTGGCGGTAGAGGCCCGTTTGGCACCTGCTTTAAAATAATCGGCAATCTCTTCCACGGCCCGGTCAACTCCGAACAATTCATCACTGATCAGGTTGTAGCGATAACCCGCCTGCAGGATCTCCTTCTCTCTGTCGGACAGATCTTCTCTGCCCGCGGATTCAAACATATCCCAAAGACGCGCTGCAGATGTTTGTGCCGTTTTGGGATCATCACGTACGATATCGAGGTACTCTTTGAGTGTGATGACTGATTCTTGCGCATCCTGCGCCTCTTTGCTTTTCTTTACAATGTCGTCGAAATCCATCTTCTTTTTTCTGCTCATGACATATCTCACCTTTTAAGTTCAAAAGATTATGAAATCAACCAGAAAGAATTGTCAGTTCTTACCTGCTGGCCTGCAATGAGTTTAGCCGCTTTATGGATCGTTTTTAGAGCAATGAATAGTGGTTTTATCTGTAATTACTCCTGCCGCTCTGACTATTAACGTAAGAAAGGGGCAAAATCTTTTTTGCAAATTTAAAACTGCCCATCCGGCGGCCCAAACAGATCGGATGGTTACTTACCCATGAGATGAATTCCGTATTCCGATCATTCTTTCATAAGCGTTTACAGGCATACTGCACCTTTTCAAAACCTTCCGGTGCTTTCGGGTGGACAAGATGATAGACAAATTCAAAAAACAGCCGCTTTGGTTACCTCAATGGCAATCTCGATTTCAGAGCAGGAATGATTTGATTGTCAATATGCCTGAAAAGTGTTCTCCTGTAGCTGCGGGTATTACGGGCGCCAATTCGCGTGGTTACTGCAATGACAGATTCAATTTCCGGCAGTATCATGATATACTGGCCACCATTTCCAAACGCATAGACCATATGAACACCCGCAGATACTCTCCTGAACCAGAGATATCCATAGTTTTTGACTCCCTCCCGTCGGCCCGTAACCGGTATCACCGATTGCACGATCCAGTCACCGGGCACCAGCTGTTGTCCGTCATATTCTCCCATATTCATCATTAACTGCCCGATTTTCAACATATCCGCGGGACGCATGGCCATATTGTTGCCTCCAAAATAGTACCCCTGCGGATCACGGTCCCACCCGCCCAGCTCAATGTCCATTGGTTCAAACAGATAGTTATTTGCAAATGCGCGGGTTGACATCCCCGACGCTTTGGTGAGTATTACCGATAAGAGATGTGTATTTCCCGTACTGTAATTCCGGTCCACACCTGGCCGGCCAGACATCGGCCGGCTGAGCTTGTAATGAACCCAGTTGTTGCTGATTACCCAAGGCCCGTACCTTCTGCGGCTGGTGGATGCCAACCCGCTCCGCATCGTGAGAAGATTGCCGATAGTAATTGACTCCTTCAGTGAATCGGGATTGCTCTTAAAATAATCTTGAAAAAACTCGCCGATGGGTTGATCCACACCCTCCAGGTAGCCTTTTTCAATTGCTATACCTACCAGGATGGATAAAACACTTTTTGAGGCAGATTTAATATTGTGCGTACGGCGTTCATTCATTCTCCCAAAATACTCTTCAGCCAAACGCACGCTGTCCTGCGTGATGAGAATGCTGCTGATCGGACCAATATCAGAAAGTGATGCCGCAATGGAGGCGATTGAATCTCTGCTTACCGGTGGTATACCCGGGTTTAATGGCACGGTTGAACCCGTTCTGTTATCCACCGTCGTTTGGGAAATATCCGCAGATCTTTGAACAATACTCCCCGGAAACATTGCCTCAATAGCTGAAGCCATCAAAACAGCCAGAGATAATCCGATCAGGATCCATGCAACCTTTGGTAAATAACGAATCATGCGACATATTTTTTTTCGGGGATAGATCCGAATAAACGAAACTGACAATCTTTATGGAAAACCATTGAACTATTTATTGCCTCACGTGAGTATACTTCAGTGAATCAGGGCCTGCGAACCGTAGTAGTAAGTCTGCTACTGTATCTTTATTAGTACAAGAATTTATGCGCCATGTTTTTTGTTAAAAAGCCGGTGGTACATACGACAAAAAATTGATCAAAAACGTTTTTAAAACAGAATCAATGGTGAGAGTATAACTGAAATGGATTTAAAAAAGAAAAATGTAATCATAATCGGCGGTGGATTTGGCGGGCTTACTGCCGCAAAGCAATTTGCCGGCAACAAAGAGTTCAACGTTACGCTTATCGACAAGACCAACCATCACCTTTTCCAACCACTGCTCTACCAGGTGGCAACTGCAGCACTTTCTCCAGGTGATATTGCCACTCCTATTCGGTCGGTGTTCAGAAACAAGAAAAATATCCGGGTTGTCATGGATGAAATTACTGAAGTCGACAAAGAAAACAGAAACGTACACGGCACGTCAGGCAAGCACTATTCGTATGATTACCTGATTGTGGCAACCGGTACCCGTCACTCCTACTTTGGCAACCCGGAGTGGGAACGGCACGCCCCCGGATTAAAGACGCTGAACGATGCCCTGGACATACGCGAACGTGTTTTATGGTCGCTGGAACAGGCAGAAAAGGAGACTGATCCGACTCCCCGGCAGAAATTCCTTAATTTTGTGATTATCGGGGGAGGACCAACAGGTGTAGAGCTTGCCGGAGCCATTTCGGAAATAACACGAAAAACCGGGATCAATGATTTCAAAAATGTCCGGGAGAAAGATATTCATGTTTACCTGATTGAGGCCCAGGATGCCATTTTGAATACATACCCGGAGGAATTGAGCGAAAGTGCACGCAAAAAGCTCAATGATATGGGCGTAAATGTCTACCTGAATACGATGGTCGAGAATATAAATGAGGATGGAATTACAGCAGGTAAACTGACCATACCGTCGTCAAATGTGATCTGGGCAGCCGGAAATGAAGGCACACCTCTTCTTCAAAAGCTTGGATTTGATACCGATCGTGCGGGACGAATTAACGTCAACGGCTCACTCACAACCCACCGCCAGCCTGAGATTTACGTTATCGGTGACGCCGCAAACTGCACCGATGGCAGTGGTCAGCAGGTTCCGGGCATCGCCCCGGCCGCTATGCAGATGGGCAAGTACGCGGCGAAAAGAATTCTTGGAAAGGTGCCGCCCGATAAAGAGTTCACCTACCTCGATAAGGGAAATATGGCCACCATTGGCCGCGGAAAAGCAATTGCGGAAATTGCGGGACTTAAATTTAAAGGCTTTACCGCATGGCTGCTCTGGTCGTTTGTGCACATTTTTTTCCTGATTGGGTTCAGGAATCGATTTCGCGTAATGGCTGAGTGGATTTGGTACTACCTGACCTTTAAAGGCAGTTTCCGGCTGATAACCGGGCGGGTTGATAACAATGACAAACAATAAGCGGTTTTTCCAGCGACCAGAACGTAAAACAGAGCCCAGGGCCGGCTTTATACAATTATGGTTTCACTATCTATGACTGGTTGTTTCTATTCACCAAGCAGTAACTCCGCATGAACCGGAAGGTGATCCGACGGAAATCGGCCGTCGAAACGGTCATCCAACATAGCGTGATTCAGAACTCTGATGCCCTTGCTCACAAAAATATAGTCGATCCTGGATTCATCCGGCTGCAGCTCCTCCCAGTTGCTGAACGAGGCCGTCGGGCCTTCATGGCCGGATTCGGATTCGTATCGTGCATCATCCAGGCCTTCCGATTCTGCCAGAATTGTATAGGCATCTGATGACTCCGGGACATTAAAATCTCCTGTTACAATTACCGGCAATGCTTCCCACAGATTCGAAACAAACTCAGAAATGATTTTTGAACTCTCCACCCGCGCCTGCTCTCCCATGTGGTCGAAATGGGTGTTCAGCACATAAAATTCCCTGCCGGTCTCCAGGTCCGCAAATTTTGCCCAGGTGGCTACCCGGGTAATCGCAGCATCCCACGATTTACTTCCCGGCTGGTGCGGCGATTCAGACAGCCAGAAGGTGTTGGTGGCTACAAGATCAAGACGGTCTGAATTGTAGAAAATGGGCGAAAATTCGCCTTCGCGCCAGCCGTCACTCCGCCCCACACCAACCCAGGAGTAGCCCGGCAGCATCGCCTGCAGCTCATCAATCTGGTGTTTCAGCGCCTCCTGTACCCCGATGATGTCCGCTCCGTATCGATCTCCCATCATTTCAGCCACATACTCTTTTCGATTAGGCCACGCATTGATTCCATCATCAGGCGTGTCATATCGGATATTGTAGGACATCACTGTCAGCCGTTGCGGATCTTGAATCGACATATCGTTTGTCGTTTGGTTCACCATCATCAGACCGGAGCTTACGCTAAATAAGATAAGGATGAGAGGTAATTTCATGGATAGTTATTTGGAATTTATTATAGTTACGAAACACAAAAGATTTCGATTTTCAAGGGAGTCCCGGAGCAGATCATCGGTCTAATTTCATGTTTCACCGCTGTCGGTTTCATGGGTATCCGTCCAGTATTTTTGAAGAAGGTAGCCTGTCAGAAGCAGTACGGCGCCAAATCCCATAAACAGCGGTATGCGTAGGAGAGCGCTTGTCTGGCTGAGGTCCACGAAAAAGAGTTTACTAACAACAATCAGAATAGTGACCATCCCTGCGCTTCTGAGTAATGGCCTCTTGAGCCAAAATCCGGAAAGAAGTAGCAGGATCGCATAAATGGCCCACCCCACAGATGTTAACATCTGTCCATTACCGAGCGGAGTGAGTTCTTTTGCCAGCCAGGCAAGCACGCCAATATGTGCAATTAACTTATAAAAACCCGCTGTCTTAGATTTGCCGAGGAAAAGCGGAATGATACCTCCGGTGGCGACAAGAACCAGCAACTCCGAGAGTGCCTGCATATTCAGGATCGGTGCATGATCTGCGAATGAAAACAGAGCTTGACCGGCCATTAAGAGCCAGGCGGCAAATATAAGCAAATGGGAGCCAAGTGATAGAATCTTGCCGGTGAACCGCGTGGCCGCGTATCGCAAGGCCATGGCCTCCAGAGTCACCACAACCAGCAGCATGTTGCCATCAAAAAAGAGGAATAGTGCCTGTGTAAACAGCACAAGAGAGCTAAACAGGTGGGTATCCGACAACCCCCGAAACCCCTCCCGTTGCAAAGGAAAACAGAGGCTTGCGGTAATTACAGAACCGACAAGTGCCAGGATTCCAAGGGTTACATCAGAGAAGGACCACACCCCGTGCGTAAACTGAACGGCCAAAATCGGGATCAGTAGCGTTAATGCCTGGATATGCGGGTTTTCTTTGCTTTTCTGTTTGGCACGGTTGGCAGCTGTTTTTGGTGCAGACTGATCAACCATCATTCCGTTATACGGTCCGTTTTTCAACTCTTGTACAACGGGAAGCAACCAAACAAGCCCCAGCATGTAGAGCAGGCCGCTCTGGAGAATCCAGCGGTCCGTAAAAAGCGGATCTGTCACGTTCAAAACATTGGTGGCGAGAGCAACAAGCAATACCAGGCTTCCACCAATAAAGTTGCCCCAAAGTATGGCTCCCCACGACTTCAACTGGTAAATCGCTGCTGCACCGCTCATGATAATGCAGGAATAGATCATAAGCATCAGCAGTGATCCGTTTTCTTCATAGAGCATGAACGGTGTGGCGAGACCGCCCAGCGTACCGATCAGTGCAAGTGTGGAGGAGTTCTGGCGAATAGAAGATCCAAACGAAAGCACGGTTACGGCAATCATAAAGCTGAACGCAATTGGGTAGCTGATAAAGCTGTAAAGCTGAAAGGTGGCAAACCCGGTAATATAGAACGTTCCGATTCCGGCACCCATCAGGAATTGACGAATCGTGCCGCCAAGTTTAGCTCTGAAACCGAGCCAGAACAGCGTAGATCCAACCAGTAGGCCAAATGCGCTTCTGATCGGTGGGATGAGCCACCCCTGTTCGATTGAATAATTGAACAGGAATACGACACCAAGAAGCAATAACGCTACGCCTATCCAATAGAGCCAGTTTTCCTTCAGGATAGCCGGTATGCTGAACGAATGGCTGATCCGTTCGCCAATTCCCGGTGTATTCCGTTGGTCTGACGCCGTTTCCCGATACTCGTTTCCTAATGATTCATGAGCGGATGTTTCCCCCGGATCTTGATTCCTGATAACACTCTCAAGATATTCGATTCTTTTCTCGAGTTGCTCTAAGCGATCCTGATGCGAATCTTCAGGGGTTTCACTTGTCATATTTACCGGCACTTTACGTTCGGGGTTGAGATACTACTTTCCATTTGCTTGCGTAGTTTTAAGCAAAGTACATTGACCTGATCAATTTACATAAATGGAAAAGAGTTCAAAATCGGGACAGCTTTATTTCAAGATTGGGAATTTTCATGATTGATGTGATTAAATATCATGCATCGTACACTTAGTGTTGAGTCAACACTAAGTTGACGCATGCAAGTCATCGGATAATTCTACGATGAATGACATTTTATTTCATAATAACTTGATTTTTCAGAAACAACTCACCCGGTGACTACAGAGATACACGACACGTTATTAATGAGCAGGACACATCTCATTTTCTCCTTTCAGAGGGGGAGACCTTTAATCCCTCATCTAAAATCAATAATCTAACTCGTTCTCGTTAACTGCACAGACTCTTTTCCCACAATATCTCGCAGGCCGTTCAGCAGCTCATTATTGGGTTCCACCACGAATTTTCGAACGCTCATATTCAGCGGACCTTTGGCGTGTTTGCTGAGCACACGCAGGCGGACCGGTGTTTCGCCTTTGTGAATGCTCATCAGCGTGGCCATCTCGGTGAGATCATCTTTGGTAAGTGAAGCCGTTTCAAGCTGAAGCTTGAGCATTAACTGGTTTTGAAATTTCTCTCGAAGATTCTGCACCCGTTCGAACGTGTTTGCCATAATCTTGGGCTGACCACCACGCAGGCTGAGGGTGCCGTCGAGCAGCACGATGGTGTCCGGCGCAAGCAGTCCCTGGTGGCGGTCGTACACATCACTGAAGACCAGCACTTCCATTGCACCGGCAAGATCCTCGATCTGAACAAACGCCATCGGCCGTCCTTTTTTATCGCTGATCTGCTTCACGCCGGTAATGATCCCCACAATCTTGATCTGTTCACGATCACTCATTCCGGCAATCTTCTCCTCTGCCAGCGTATGGGATGCAAAAAGCCGGATATCTTCGCGGTAGCGGTCCAGAGGATGACCGCTGAGGTAGAAACCGATCAGCTCTCGCTCCCGGTTTAGCCGCTCGATGTTGGTCCACTTGGGGCAATCGCGCAGTTTTGGCTCGTCAAACCCGGAACCGCCGCCGCTTTCGCCGCCAAATAAACTGGCCTGGTTCAGGCGTTTCTCCTCCTGTTTTCGGGAAGCGTAGCTGATGATATCCTCCACGCTGGCCAGGAGCTGCGCGCGGTTATCGTGCAGCGTATCAAAGGCGCCGGCCTGCACAAGGCTTTCAATGGTGCGCCGGTTGCAAACGCGTGTGTCGATCCGCGAGGCAAAATCAAAAATGGAGCGGAATTCGCCCTCTTTTTTTCGCTCTTCGGCGATCTGTTCGATCGCATTCGATCCCACACCTTTAATGGCCGACATGCCGTATTGGACGCGTCCGTTGCGCACCACAAATTTTCCTTCCGCCGTGTTGATGTTGGGCGGATCTACCGGAATATCCAGCCGCTGACACTCTTCAATAAAAAACGACACCTTCTTGATATCGCTCATGTTGTGGCTCAGCACCGCCGCCATATATTCGGCCGTGTAGTTGGCCTTAAAATACATCGTCTGGTACGCCACCACGGAGTAGGCCGCGGAGTGGGATTTATTAAATCCGTAGCCAGCAAACAACGCCATCTTGTCGAACACATCTTTGGCCACCTCTTTGCTGTAGCCAAGCTCCTGCGCCTGGGTCATAAATTTCTTCTCCTCGGGAGGCAGCAGATCGGCTTTTTTCTTCCCCATGATCCGCCGCAGCACGTCCGCTTCGCCGAGCGAGTAGCCGCCCATCTTCTGCGCCACCATCATGATCTGCTCCTGGTAAACCATAATTCCGTGGGTCGGTTTCAGGATTCCCTTCAGATCGTCATGGGGATACTCCACCGTCTCTTTGCCATGTTTCCGGTTGATGTAGTCGGGAATAAACTGCATCGGACCGGGACGGTAGAGCGCATTCATGGCGATCAGGTCATTGATCGTCTCCGGTTTCAAATCCTTGAGATGCTTCCGCATTCCCTCCGATTCAAACTGGAACACGCCCACGGTGAGTCCTTTTTTGAAAAACTCGAAGGTTTGCTCATCATCCAGCGGGATATCGTCCAGGTTGTACTCTGCGCCATGATTCTTCTTCACCTGCTGAATCGCTGTTTTCAGAATTGAGAGTGTTTTCAGGCCCAGGAAGTCCATCTTCAGCATCCCGGCGTCTTCGATATACTTTCCGTCGAACTGCGTAACATAAAGATCGGCATCTTTCGCCGTGGCGATCGGGATGTAGTTGGTCAGCTTATCCGGTGCAATGATGATTCCAGCTGCGTGAATACCGGTGTTACGGACTGATCCCTCCAGCGTCTCCGCCATCTTCAGGGTCTGCCCCTCCAGGTCATCCTTCTTTTTGATCTCTTTGAGCTCTCGCACCTCTTTGATCGCATCCTCCAGCGAGATCCCGATCGTCTCCGGGATCAGCTTGGCAATCCGGTCGGCATCGGGCAGCGGCAGATCAAGTACCCGGGCCACATCCCGGACCGACGACCGGGCGGCCATCGAACCAAACGTAATAATATGCGCCACCTGCGATTTTCCATATTTATCTACCACGTAGTCGATCACACGCTGGCGTCCGTCATCATCAAAATCGATATCGATATCCGGCATCGATACGCGCTCCGGGTTCAGGAACCGCTCAAACAGCAGGTCATACTTCAGCGGGTCGATGTTGGTAATTCCTGTACAATAAGCAACTACCGAGCCCGCGGCCGATCCACGGCCCGGCCCCACAAACACATCCATCTCGCGTGCCTTGGCAATAAAATCCTGGACAATCAGAAAGTATCCCGCAAACCCCATCGACTCGATAATGTTCAGCTCGTGATCGATCCGCTCCATCACCTCCTTATCCAGCTCCTCATACCGTTCCTTTGCACCTTCAACGGTCAGATGCCGGAGGTAATCATCTTCCGACTCAAACGGGTCGGGCAGAGTGTAGTTCGGCAGAATCACATCGCGCTTCAGCTCCAGCGGCTCCACCTTGTCCACAATCTCCTGCGTATTGGTGATCGCCTGCGGCACATCCGCAAAGAGCGCCTTCATCTCATACTGCGTTTTGAAATAGAACTGGTCGTTCGGGAACCCAAACCGGTAGCCGCGTCCCCACCCGATCGGCGTGCTCATCAGCTCACCGTTGTCGATACAGAGAAGCGCGTCGTGCGCCTTGGCATCTTCCTGTTCCATGTAGAACAGGTTGTTCGTGGCGATCACTTTGATATCGTACTTCTTGGCAAATTTGAGCAGCACGCTGTTCACCCGCTCTTCCTCTTCCAGGCCGTGGCGCATCAGCTCGATGTAGAGATCATCACCAAACAGGTCGATCCACCACTGCAGCGCCTCCTCGGCAAACTCTTCGCCTTTATTCAGGATCAGGTCGGGAATTTCGCCCTGCAGCCCGCCCGTTGTGGCGATCAGCCCATTCCGATATTTCTGTACCAGCTCCCGGTCGACCCGCGGAAATTTGTAGTAATACCCCTCGATAAATCCGAGCGACGAGAGCTCCGCCAGGTTTTGATATCCCTCCCGGTTTTTTGCCAGGAACACCTGCTGGTAGCGTTTGTCCTTATTGTCACGCGTAAATTTCTTCTGATGGCGATCCTCTACAAAATAGCACTCACACCCGATAACCGGTTTGATACCGGCTGCATGCGCCTTTTGGACAAAACTGAAGATGCCGTACATATTGCCCAGGTCGGTTAACGCCACGGCGGGCATCCCGTCCTTCTTTGCTTTGTCGATCAGGCCATCGATTCCGGCGGCCGCCTCCAGCACGGAAAACTTGGAGTGAACGTGCAGATGGCTGAACGATCCTTTGATCTCGGCCGCATCTGCAGCTTCAGCCGGCAGGTCGATTACCGATCCGTCATCCACTTCATCACCGGTCACCCCTTTCCGTTTCAGCTCCTCCACCTTCGGCATGTAGTGATCAGGATTGATCCACTCCCGCGGAGATTTCGTATCCAGTTCCAGGTCGTTCGGAAGCTGTGGCTTGATCACCCCGAGCCGAACCAGTTCCAGGAAAGCCCGTGCGGTGGCATCCACATCGGCTGCTGCGTTGTGAGCCTCTTCAAAACCTACATCAAACAGCTTGTTGTGCAGCTCGACAAGAGTGGGCCACTTATAGCGTCCGCGTCCGCCCGGAATGGCACAAAACTCCGTCGATTCATCCTTGGTATCAATATCGATCTTCTTATCCAGCGGATTCTCCCGCTCCATCCGCAGGTATTCCGATCCCATAATGTTGAGATCAAACTCCAGGTTGTGCCCCACCACAAAGGTTGTACGCTCCACATCGCGGTTGAATGCATCCATCACCTCACTCAGCGGCACACCTTCTTCACGCGCCCGTTCAGTGGAAATTCCGTGTACTTTTTCCGAATTGAAGGGAATTGTAAATCCATCGGGCTGAACAATGTAATCGCCCTCAGAAACTTTCTTGCCGGTATGATCGTGAAGCTGCCAGGCAAGCTGTACGCAGCGCGGCCAGTTGTCGAAATCGGTCAGCGGCGCTGAGTAGTTTTGTGGAAGGCCGGTCGTTTCGGTGTCAAAAATCAGGTACATAAAGGGAGAGTTACAGCTGGAGTTCTGGCTAAATCATCAGTCCAAATATAAACGAGTTTTGAACCATTCACAGATTAAAACCCTGAAAATATAAACTCTATTCCAACGTTCCATATCTACTCATAACGTGAACTACGCATGCTGGGGACAGTACCGTGTTTATAAAAAATTTTACATAACTTTTTTTTATTTGCTGACGCATGCGTTTATCTTTTACTAAATCATTAATACATACCTTTTTCATGAGATCACTACTTTTTACCATCCTTTTTTCCATAATTCTTTCTGCTAACGTATCTGTTGCCCAGAACAGCGGGCCTGAACTTACCACAGAAGAGCTGCGTGATTTAAATATCACCTCCCGTCTCATCGGTATGGATGCCGTTGAAACAAAAGGTTCACCTTTTTTAAACGAAGCCTTTAGCAACGGGTCCATCACATTTGAAAATGGAAAAACGACGAATGTAATGCCGATGCGTTTTAATGTCTATGAAGGAACTGTTCAGTTCAGAGATAATGAAAACATCTATGCCATCGAGGGCAAAACGATACGGGAGTTTGAACTTTATGCTTCTGACGGAATCGTCAAATTTAAGAAAGGCTTTGATTCCAGGCGGTTAAGCCCAGACGACTTTGTTGCCGTTCTTGCTGACGGAGAGGCAAAGTTCATGGTCAGGCACGCTGTCAACTACAGGGAAGATGTTGGTGGATATGGACAAGCCACTCAGGTCGAAGAGTATTCATCATCTGAATCGTATTATGTAAAATTTGGTGACAATGATACGGAACAGCTGCGCCGGTTAGGCCAGAGACGGGTCTTACGTGCGTTTCCTTCTCACAAAGATGACCTTGAAACATTTGCACGTCAAAATAATTTAAGCTTTGACTCTCCTTATGACGTAGCTGATCTCTTCAAATACTATAACACACTTATTCGATAGCACTCCTCCCTTAATTTTCAAAAAAATCACTATTCAACGGACACAGAAAATTTACCAAAGCTGTGTCTTAAATCATCTCAATCTACATTTATCAATGCTTAGACCTCTCTGCGCATCAATCGTTCTGACGACATCACTATTTCTGCTTTCATGTTCCGGCACTACGAAACAGTATGTTTCTCCTGAAATACAAGCTGAAAACGGTAATGAACCCGTATCAATGCTTGTAATTCAAAAAGATGATTTTCCTGAAATTACATCGGATCACTCCTTTGGAAATCTCAGGATTAATGAACAGCCCATATTTGAAAATCGGCTCAATCAAATATTTCATGAGGCTACCGGTGCAAATGTTAAGAATAAAATGCAGTCAATTGACATCGATCAGTCCTCTTTTCAGCTCAGGAAATTTACTGAGGGAGGCACGAATCTATCATTTGTAGCCCCATCCGATGGCACCGTTTTGGGAAACGCTGAGCAGAAAACACGATTCGTGGTTTTGCTTGATGGATTTAAATTCGACACATACGAAGATATGGTTGGCGGCGACTCTTACGCGGGTCATGAGGCAAAAGTAGTTCCCCGCATGACATTTCAGACAAACTACCTGATATGGGATAATACCGCAAAGGAGGCTGTAGCCTGGGGATCTATCGATGCTGACAAGGCGATTGTCATGGCCCGCATTCAAGAATTGTATGGCGAACTAATCCGCGATTCGTTTCAAAAAATCAACAAAATGGGGCCGTTCCAGAAGAGGAGCAGCTAACAGGAAAACGGTAAGCAATACCGTGCCCATAGCTCATGGTGTACCAGATTTTACCATACGTTCTTACAGGTTATACATAAAAAAACCGGCAACGCAACGTGTAGTGCATGACCGGTTTTTTATTTCAAAGAGTTTGCCACACTTTCAATACTGTGCTTTAACACAGCATAACAAACTTCATTGCGTTCATTGCGATTAACTTTTAAGCGACTCCTGAAGTTCTTCCCAGTCCGCCAGGAAACGCTCTAGTCCGTTGTCCGTCAATGGATGTTTTAAAAGCTGTTCAATCACCTTGAGCGGCATTGTAGCCACATCAGCACCCAGCCGTGCAGATTCCAGGAAATGCATCGGATGCCGAATGCTTGCCGCCAGAATTTCTGTTTCAAATGCGTAGTTATCGTAAATCTGGCGAATATCGGCAATCAGCTGCATTCCATCGGTGGATATATCATCCAGACGGCCAATAAACGGCGAAATGTACGTTGCACCAGCTTTGGCGGCAATAAGAGCCTGTGAAGCAGAAAAACAGAGCGTACAGTTTGTTTTGATCCCCTCCTCACTGAGTGTCTTAATTGCTTTGATGCCATCTTTTATGAGAGGAACCTTAACGACCACATTGTCGGCAATTGAGGCGATATTCCGCCCTTCTGCCACAATTTCTTCGTATTTGGTGGATATGACTTCAGCGGAGACATCTCCCTCCACCATATTACATATTTTGGCAATGTGCGCATCAAAGTCTTTTACACCAACTTTCATACACAGGCTGGGATTTGTCGTTACACCATCTAAAACTCCAAGGTCGTTCGCCTCTTCGATTTCGTTCAGGTCGGCCGTGTCTATAAAAAATTTCATTGAAATAGGGTTTATTTACATTCGTTTAAATACAAAAATACGAGATTATTTGTGAAATTTGGTACTTTCTTTTTCACGAACTCACATGATTTAGTATTTTAAAAAAAAACGAACAAAAAACGGTTCAGGCAAATATGAAAAATTCAGGTAAAGGTTTCATCATTGGACTTGCAACAGGTATAACCGCAGGCACCATATTCGCACTACTTTACGCGCCGGATACAGGTAAAAACACGCGTGGACGCCTTTCCTACAGGCTGAATTCCTATGTAGACGAACTTCGCTCGCTTATTGAACAACTGAAGGATGAAAAAGAGAAAATTTCATCCCAGGCAAAAGAAGATAGCGATAAAGTGATAGAAGATGCCAAAAATCGTGCGGACGGATTAATCAAAGAGGCTGAATCTCTTTTAGAAAACATTGAAAAGTCTGATAAGTAGGTTTTCATTTCTACGCGGCTTGAGTATGATTGTCGGATAAAACATCCGCAGATTACCTGATCTAAAGGTATTTAAAACTAAAAAAGGCTCTGAACTTCCATTCAGAGCCTTTTTTTATATTGATTTGTTGTTGCAGCTTACTCGGCCGATTCGGAATCGGGCTTATCAGCGCCAAGTGTTTCGAACACTTTTTCAACTTCCTCATCTTTTTCGTCATACTCGGCTTTGGAGCTGACAATGAGTTCATCGTACTTCAGAAGTCCGGTACCTGCAGGTACTTTGTGGCCAACCACAACATTCTCTTTCAGTCCGCGAAGCATATCTTTTTTCGCTTCGATTGAGGCCTGTGTAAGAACCTTCGTGGTTTCCTGGAACGATGCTGCTGATAACCAACTCTCCGTTGAGAGTGCTGCCCGGGTAATTCCGAGAAGGATTGGTTTCGAGATGGCAGGTTCTGCCTCCCGGGTTTGGATCTCCTCTTTTCCGGCACCGATTAGTTCATTATTCAACTCACGAACGCCTCGCCTGTCGAGTATGGCACCCAGCTTTTTATCGCTTCCGCCGGGATCCGTAACAACAAACTTACCAATAAGCTCATCATTCTTGTTATTGAGCTCGAATCGATCCACCTTATCCCCTTCCAGGTACATGGTGTCACCGGGATCGGTAACCTCCACTTTCTGCATCATGGTGCGAACAATCACTTCGATGTGCTTATCGTTGATCTTCACACCCTGCAGCCGGTAAACCTCCTGGATCTCATTCACAAGATAGGACTGGACGGCATAAGGTCCTTTAATATTTAGGATTTCCTGAGCAGGGATGGTTCCGTCAGAGAGAGCCTGACCCGCTTTTACGAAGTCATTTTCCTGCACAAGAATATGTTTGGAAAGTGAGATCAGATACGTTTTTTCATCCGTTCCATCTTTACTTTCCACAATAACTTCCTGAGAGCCACGCTTTCGGCCACCCATGCGGACAATTCCATCAATCTCTGATACAGCCGCAGGATCACTGGGAGATCGAGCTTCAAAGAGCTCTGTAACCCTCGGCAGACCCGCCGTAATATCTTTTGATTTCGATGCCGCACGCGGAATTTTTGCCAGAATTTGTCCCGCTTTCACTTCCTCGCCGTCATCAACGGTGATGTGAGTTTCTACCGGCAGCGTGCTTTCGCGAATTTTGTCATCTTCGCCTTTCACAACAATCGTAGGCACTAATGAGCGATCTCGCGAATCGATAATTACCTTCTCGCGGTGACCGGTTTGGGAATCGGTATCTGCCGTGTAGGTAACCTCTTCAATGATATCTTTGTATTCAATCGTACCATCGATTTCACTGAAGATAAGTGCGTTATAAGGATCCCACTTGCTCAGCGGCATTCCTTTCATCACCTTATCGCCTTCTTCAACCAGCATTTCCGCACCGTACGGCACGTTGTAGGTGTTCAGAATTTTACCATCTTCGCCGATAATTTTCATTTCTCCGGCACGGCTAAGTACCACGTTGTGGATCTCTTCCCCGTCGTCATACTCCACAACCCGGAGATTTTCGAATTCGATTTTTCCATCGAATTTGGCTTTGTGCTGTGAATCTGCCTCCATTCGGGAAGCTGTACCGCCCACGTGGAAAGTACGCAGCGTAAGCTGTGTTCCCGGTTCGCCAATAGACTGTGCGGCAATTACACCCACGGCTTCACCCACCTGCACAAGTCCCGTTTTCGACATATCCCGTCCGTAGCATTTTGCACATACACCGCGTTCGGTCTCGCATGTAAGTACGGACCGAATCTCAACCTCTTCAATGGAAGTTTCAGCAATCTTCTTGGCTACGTTATCGGTAATCAGTTCATTTGGCTCGCAGATGACTTCATCTGAGATCGGGTCCACAATTTCATGCATGGACACACGGCCAATGATACGATCTTCGAGGCTCTCAATAATATCCTCATTATCTTTGAGTGCCTGCATTTTGATACCGCGGAGCGTACCGCAATCTTTTTCATTTATAATGATGTCTTGCGACACGTCGACCAGCCGGCGTGTAAGGTATCCGGCATCAGCCGTCTTCAGAGCGGTATCGGCCAGACCTTTACGCGCACCGTGCGTTGAGATAAAGTACTCAAGGACCGTCAAACCTTCACGGAAACTGGAAAGAATGGGGTTCTCGATAACCTCATTACCCTGTTGCATGGAGCTTTTTTGAGGCTTTGCCATCAAACCGCGCATACCGCCAAGCTGTCGGATCTGCTCCTTAGAACCACGGGCTCCAGAATCCGCCATCATGTAGACGGCATTGAATCCATCTTTATCTTCGGTCAGGCTTTTAAACAGAGTTTCAGACACCCTGTTTGTTGTGCTTGTCCATTTATCAATCACCTGGTTATACCGCTCATTATCCGTAATGAAACCCATTTCGTAGCGATCCTGAATTTCAGACACCTCATTTTGAGCGCCTTCAATCAGTTTCTGTTTTTCATCAGGAATAATGATATCCTCGAGGCTGAACGACAATCCGCCGGTGGTGGCCCGTTCAAATCCAACTTCCTTCATCTTGTCCAGAAACTGGGCGGTTTCCACAGATCCAACAGTATGATATATATCGTCGATCAGAACTCTCAGCTCTTTTTTGCCAAGGGTACGGTTCACAAATTCAACACCTTCGGGTACAATCCTGTTAAAGAGAACCCGACCAGTGGTTGTTTTAATAATTTCCGGTTTAAATGAACCATCGTCCTGCTTCACAGGAATACGGACATTAATTTTTGCGTGAGTATCAATTTTGTTCTGATCAAAGGCAATAAGAACTTCATCAGCGTTGGCAAATGTTTTTCCTTCGCCACGCTTTCCATTCCCCATTTTGGTCATGTAATAGATACCCAAAATCATATCCTGTGACGGCACGGCTACAGGCCCGCCACTGGCAGGGCTGAGAATGTTGTGGGAACCGAGCATCAGAATAGAGGCTTCCATCACCGCATCATGACTCAGCGGAAGGTGAACAGCCATCTGGTCACCGTCAAAGTCGGCGTTAAACGCTGTACAGGAGAGCGGGTGCAGGCGTATGGCCTTATCTTCAATAAGGACCGGCTGATAGGCCTGAATTCCAAGCCTGTGAAGCGTTGGTGCACGGTTCAGCATAACGGGATGTCCGTCAATGACATTTTCAAGAACTTCCCAAACCACCTGGTCGCGGCGATCTACAACTTTTTTCGCGCTTTTCACCGTTTTTACGTATCCGCGCTCGATGAGGCGACGAATCACAAATGGCTTGTAAAGCTCAATAGCCATCTCTTTTGGAAGGCCACACTCATGCATTTTAAGATCGGGTCCAACAACAATGACGGAACGTCCGGAGTAGTCCACACGCTTACCGAGAAGGTTTTGTCGGAAACGCCCGCTTTTCCCTTTCAGCATATCACTGAGGGACTTCAGCGGCCGGTTATTGTTGCGGACGGCATTTGATTTCCTTGAGTTATCATACAGCGAATCCACCGCTTCCTGGAGCATACGCTTCTCATTTCTAAGGATGACATCAGGAGCCTTAATATCGATAAGTCGTTTGAGGCGATTATTCCTGATGATGACCCTGCGATAGAGATCATTCAGATCTGACGTAGCAAAACGCCCGCCTTCAAGCGGTACAAGCGGACGAAGTTCAGGCGGTATGACAGGTATCACACTCTGAACCATCCACTCCGGTTTATTTTCCGTATGCTGGTTGGCAGCCCGGAACGATTCGATCACCTGCAGGCGCTTCAGTTTTTTCTTTTTGCGCATCTGCGAGGTTTCGTTTTTCACCTCGTAGCGTAGCTGGTAGGCAAGGCTGTCGAGATCCTGCTTTTGCAGCAATCCTTCAACAGCTTCGGCACCATCTTTTACAATAAACTTATCCTCATCGTCATCATCCAGATCGGCATGATCTTCAGGCAGCTGATCAAGAATATCGAACTTCTCTTCTTCTGAAATCAGATCGCCCTTTTTGTAGCCAAGATCACGAGCCAGGCCCGGATTCAATACTACAAATGTTTCGTAGTAGACAATGCGGTCCAGGTTTTTCGATGAATATCCAAGAAGATATGCAATTTTACTTGGCAGTGATTTAAAGTACCATATATGGACAATTGGCACGGTTAGTGTGATATGCCCCATACGTTCGCGGCGTACCGCTTTCCGGGTCACTTCAACACCACAGCGATCGCAAATAATCCCTTTGTATCGAATTCGCTTGTACTTGCCACAGTGACATTCATAATCTTTTACCGGACCGAAGATCTTTTCGCAAAAAAGACCATCCATTTCCGGTTTGAATGTTCTGTAATTGATCGTTTCTGGAGTAAGAACTTCCCCATGGGATCTTGAAAGTATCGTCTCGGCGGATGCCAGCGATATTCCAATGTTAGAGAAGTCTTTGGTAACAGTTAATGTTTTTGTTGACGGCAAAGGAAAACCTCCGTTTAGATTTATTTAACAGAACAAATTTAGTCGATGTGAATTTCGAGTCCGAGACCCATTAATTCACGCAGCAGCACTTTAAACGATTCGGGTACGTCACCTTCGGGCAGGTTTTCCCCTTTTACGATGGCTTCGTACACTTTCGATCGTCCTTTCACATCATCACTTTTAACAGTAAGCATCTCTTTGAGAATGCTTGAAGCACCGTAGGCATAAAGAGCCCAGACCTCCATCTCACCGAGGCGCTGGCCTCCAAACTGGGCTTTACCTCCAAGCGGCTGTTGTGTAATAAGTGAGTACGGGCCGATGGAGCGTGCATGCATCTTATCTTCAATCAGGTGATTCAGTTTCAGCATATACATTACGCCAACTGTCGTCTGCTGGTCGAGGGCATAACCACTTCGGCCATCATAAAGCTGAACCCGTCCATCTTCCGGCAGACCCGCTTTTTTGAGCTCAGACTGCACCTGGTCGTACGAAGCACCATCAAAAATTGGGGATGCATATTTAACACCGAGCTTCAGACCGGCCCACCCGAGGATGGTTTCATAAATCTGGCCCAGGTTCATACGTGATGGCACGCCAAGCGGGTTGAGTACGATATCAACAGGAGTACCATCTTTCATGAACGGCATATCTTCCTGTGGAACGACTTTGGCAATCACCCCTTTATTTCCGTGACGGCCGGCCATCTTATCACCCACCTGAAGTTTTCGCTTCTTGGCAACATAAACTTTGGCTTTCTGGATAATTCCGGGGGGTAGCTCGTCGCCTACCTGGATTTGATATTTACGCCGTTTGGCTTCCGTATCGACTTCACGCCGGAGATCCCGGTAGTTTTTGAACAGCAGCTTCACATGCTCAACAAGCTCGCCGTCTGTTGCCCAGTCTATGTTCTCATTTATGTTGATCGGGTCTAACTCTTCAAAAACTGATTTTTTATATTTTTCTCCTTTGGGGATCAGCTCTACACCACTGTAATTGTACACGCCCGGGGATGTTTTATCCCGGAGCAGACTGTACATTTTATCTGCCCACTTGGAGTTCAATTCGGAGAGTTTTTCTTCATGCCGCTCATTTTCGGCTTCAACAAGCTGTTTCTCCTCTTTGCGGGATATCTGTTCATCCCTCTTTCGGCTGAAGAGCTTCGTATCAATAACAACCCCTTTCACACCGGGAGGTGTTTTCATTGAAGCATCCTTCACATCGCCGGCTTTATCGCCAAATATGGCCCTGAGAAGTTTCTCTTCCGGCGTTGGGTCCGTTTCACCTTTGGGGGTAATTTTCCCAACAAGAATATCCCCATGCTTCACTTTAGCGCCCACACGGATAATTCCCTGTTCGTTCAGATTCCGCGTGGCATCTTCGCTCACGTTTGGAATTTCACGAGTCAGCTCCTCTTCTCCACGTTTGGTATCACGAACTTGTTGCTCAAATTCTGTAATATGGATTGAGGTGTAAATATCATCCTGAACGATTCGCTCGCTAATGACGATGGCATCCTCAAAGTTGTACCCTCTCCACGGCATAAAAGCTACGAGAAGGTTTCGGCCGAGGGCAAGCTCACCTTTCTGTGTGGCACATCCATCGGCGATAGCATCGCCCTCTTTTACTTTGTCTCCAACATCCACAATCGGGCGCTGGTTAACCGTCGTATCCTGGTTACTTCGCTCAAACTTTTTCAGTTTATACGATTTTACACCACCGTCAAAGTAACAGTTTTCTTCAATTTCGGACCGGTGGTACTTAATCCTGATTTCATCACCGCTTACATACATCACTTCGCCGTCTCCTTCAGCGCTGATAATGGCGCGTGAATCTTTCGCGGCACGCTGTTCAAGTCCGGTACCCACAATTGGTGAATCCGGGCGCAGTAGCGGAACGGCCTGGCGCTGCATGTTTGATCCCATCAGTGCACGGTTGGCATCATCATGTTCAATAAACGGAATTAATGCTGCCGCAAGTGATGTAATCTGGTTCGCAGATACATCCATATATTCAACCTGGTCGGGCTTGGCAAGTCCCACATTGCTTTCACGGAAGCGAGAGAAAATAGCATCATTCTCAAAATTACCGCTCTCAGTGAGTGGTGCGTTTGCCTGTGCAATGACTGTTTCATCTTCCTGCTCCGCGGCAAGATACTCCACGTTGTCTGTTACAGTACCATCATCAACTTTCCGGTACGGTGTTTCAATGAAGCCAAAGTCATTTACCTTGGCATGAATACAGAGAGAGGTGATGAGTCCAATGTTTGGTCCCTCCGGCGTTTCAATTGGGCAGAGTCGTCCGTAGTGCGTGTAGTGAACATCACGAACTTCAAACCCGGCCCGTTCCCGGGTCAATCCGCCCGGCCCAAGCGCGGACATCCGCCGTTTGTGAGTAATCTCCGCAATAGGATTGGTTTGATCCATGAACTGCGACAGCTGGTTGGTGCCAAAGAAGCTGTTAATGACACTCGAAATAGTTCGTGCGTTCACCAGGTCTTGTGGTGTCAGCTGTTCCGCATCCCGAGAGTTCATTCGTTCACGAATGGTTCGGGCCATACGGGCAAGACCAACGGCAAACTGCTGTCCAAGCTGCTCCCCGACGGTCCGTACGCGTCGGTTACTCAGGTGATCAATATCATCCACCTGCGATTTCATCTCTTTCAGACGGATCACTTCTTTTACGATCGCAACCACATCTTCATTTGTCAGATACTGGATCTCCGGGTCTACGTCTACTTTCAGCCGTTTGTTCAACCGGTAGCGTCCAACTTCGCCCAGGTCATACTTCTTATCGCTGAAAAAGAGCCGCTCAAGCACCTGACGTGCTGTTTCCGGGTCAGGCATTTCGCCGGTCCGGATCTGCTGATAGATTTCGGAAAGTGCAGAGACATCATCGTGCGATGAGTCTTTGCGCAGTGTATTCATCACGACCGATCGATCGGACTCTTCCGAGCCGATTTTCTGAATCAATGTCTTCTTAACACCGGCTTCTTTGAATATTTCGTAATCTTCCTCTTCAATCTCGTGATCACGTTCGAGGAGTATTTTTCTGCTTGTTGCTTCAGTCACCTCGCCGGTTTCATCATCTACAACTTCTTCTGTAACATCTACAGCAAGGTCAACCGCCAAGCGCTGTCCAACGGCGTTTGCTTTAAACGATTTCTTGGTACCAACCTTAACCTCTTCGGAGAGTCCAAATAAGTTCAGAATATCCATATCGGAGGAGTATCCAAGCGCTCTCAGAAGCGTTGTGGCCGGAATCTTCTTTTTCCTGTCGATATACGCCCAGAGAACGTCTCGTATGTCGTTCGTAAATTCAATCCATGAGCCTTTAAACGGAATGACTCGTGCCGAGTAGAGTTGCGTTCCGTTAGGATGGACCGATTGCCCGAAGAACACTCCCGGTGACCGGTGCAGCTGGCTCACAATAACGCGTTCTGCGCCGTTTACGATAAACGTGCCGCGATTTGTCATCCAGGGCAGATCCCCAAGAAACACCTCTTGTTCAATTGTCTCAGCAGCTTCATCCGAGTCATCAAGTGATGAGAGACGAAGTTTTGCTTTCAGGGGAATGGCGTAGGTCAGCCCTCGCTCCTGGCACTCTCTCATATTGTACTTCGGGGTGTCTACCGAATAATATACGAACTCCAGAATGTGGGTTTCCCGGCTGTCACTGATCGGAAAATTTTCGTTAAATATACGCTGCAGCCCCTGGTCCGCCCTGTCATCGGGGGCAATGTCCAGCTGTGCAAAATAATTAAAAGATTCCAGCTGAATATCCAGGAAATCAGGATAGTCTATAACGTGTTTAATGCGGCCAAATGAAAGACGATCGGTAAACGGGATTTTCTCCATAGTAGTACTCAAAAGGAAGCCTCTCCTTTAGGTTAAAAGTAAGATGTGTAACGACTGTAGTTGCACGTGTAGACGTATAATTATACAGGTAATGTAGACGCCAAAAGCCAACAACCGTTATTAACGGTGTTGGCTTTGACTAATTGCGTAGAAACCGGATTATTTTAATTCTACTTCGGCGCCGGCTTCTTCAAGTTTGCTCTTCAGCTCTTCTGCTTCATCTTTTGAAACAGCTTCTTTAATTGTGTTTGGTGCACCATCAACCATCTCTTTGGCTTCTTTCAAACCAAGTCCGGTGATTGCACGTACTTCTTTAATAACAGCAATTTTCTTTGCGCCCGCAGAATTGAGGACAACATCAAATTCAGTCTGCTCTTCAGCGGCATCTTCTCCGCCGCCGGCAGGTCCTGCAACTGCAACAGATGCTGCAGCAGGTTTGATATCATACTCTTCCTCGAGCACATGAGCCAATTCATTGGCTTCTTTTACTGTTAGGTTAACAAGTTGTTCTGCTATTTCTTTAACGTCAGCCATTGTTAGATTTCTCCGTTCGTCGTTTAATAATTAAATTATTGAAATGTAATTTTGTTGAATTATTTTTCGCCTTTTTCGGCAATTGTTTTCACAGCACCGGCAATCGTTTCGCCCTGTGCCTGAAGTCCGCTTACAATATTTGATACCGGTGAGAGTAACAGGCCTACGATATCGCCAATTACTTCGTTTTTGGATTTCATGGCAGCCAGCGTATCCAGCTGTTCTTCGCCATAAAAATCACCGTCGATCAACGCGGCCTTAAATTCAGGCTTTTCGTGATCTTTTATATATTGTTTTAGAGCCTTTGCAGGTGCAGCAAACTCCTCCTCTACAAATGCGAA
This sequence comes from Bacteroidota bacterium, assembly GCA_009909035.1. Lineage (GTDB taxonomy): Bacteria > Bacteroidota > Rhodothermia > Balneolales > Balneolaceae > SW132. Next base: position 2,559 of record JAAAOB010000053.1, on the reverse strand, counting down.
TCCATTCTGTTCATTTAGATATGGGTAGAGTTCGTCATAACCGCCAATTGCTTCCATCGCCCGTTTTACCATGGTGTTTTTATACACCTTGTACCGGACATTACCTTTACGAAACTCTGTGCGTAAATCTGCCATATCCCCAACCGACATTCCTTTGTAGTTGGTGATATAAACAGCGTCAGAACGTTCAAGTTCATCGGTAATTTTTTCCACAATTGCCTTCTTATCTGATAATGTAGGCATGTTGAATCCTCTTAGTTTCTAAATTGAAGTAATGGATGATCGGCTAAGCTGAATACTCGGCCCCATCGTCGTGCTCATAAACGCACTGCGGATATAGTGACCTTTGGCAGATGCCGGCCTCATTTTCATGATCGTTTGAAGAAAAGAGATTGCATTTTCACGCAATTCATTTGCATCAAACTCAACTTTTCCAATAGAGGTATGCAGTATACCAGCCTTATCCACCCGGAAATCAATTTTCCCGGATTTAAACTCATCTACTGCCGCAGCAATATCCATGGTAACCGTCCCACTTTTAGGATTCGGCATCAGACCACGGGGTCCGAGATGCCGTCCAAGCTTTCCGATTTTACCCATTACGTCGGGGGTGGCAATAATCACGTCGATATCGGCCCACCCGTCCTCAATTTTTTCAATGTATTCGTCAAGTCCAACAAAGTCGGCACCGGCTTCTTCTGCCTCAGCCTCCTTGGCCTCATTAACAAGCGCCAGCACGCGTACAGTTTTACCCGTACCGTGCGGGAGAGAGACAGTGCCTCGCACCATTTGATCGGCATGACGCGGATCCACACCCAGCCGCAGATCGAGATCTACGGATTCATTAAAGTTGGCGGTACCGGTTTTCTTAACCAGGTCGCACGCCTCTTCAATCGTGTATTCCATGTCACCGTCGATCAGCTCAGTTGCCTGACGATATTTTTTACCTCGCTTTGCCATGTTATTAAAATCCTCTTATTTATCTCGGATTACACGTAAACCCATACTTCGCGCGGTTCCGGCGATCATCTCTGCAGCCTGATCTGTATCGAAGGCGTTTAAATCCTCCATCTTCTGCTCGGCGATGTCGCGGCACTGCGTCCAGGTTACTTTTCCAACCTTTTTACGATTGGGTTCTCCTGAGCCGGACTTAATTTTAGCGGCTTCTTTCAACAGTACAGCTGCGGGAGGCGTTTTCGTCTTAAACGTAAACGACTTATCCGCAAACACCGTGATTTCTACCGGTATAATTGTACCCGCTTTTTCCTGGGTTTTTGCGTTAAATGCTTTACAAAACTCCATGATGTTGATTCCGGCCTGGCCTAAAGCTGGACCTACCGGGGGAGCAGGGTTTGCCTGTCCACCAACAATTTGAAGTTTGAGCACTTTATCTACTTTTTTTGCCATATAGAATCAGTTAGTGATTCATTATTCTGTTTGCTGCGTAATAGCTCACGTTAAAAAGATCTTTATGTTGTTGATTCAACCTGGTTCAGGTTAACCTCAACGGGTGTTTTTCGTCCAAAAATACTTACAAGCACCCGAAGCTTCATCTTATCGGGCAATACTTCCTGCACCGTACCATCAAATTCTTTAAAGGGCCCGTCAATAACTTTTACAATGTCCCCTTCTTTGTAGGGTATATCCACCACACCGCCACTTTCGACCATTTCCTGGTTGTCCAGAACACGACCTAAAATTCGCTCAACTTCGCTCTGTTTGAGTGGCTGCGGCACAACTTCATTCTTTCCCGCTTTTAAAAACCCGATGCACGAAGGCGCTCCCTGGACGAGGTTGTTCACTTCTTCATCATACTTTGTACTCAATAGCATATACCCAGGAAAGAAATTTTTCTCTTTCTGTTTCTTTTTCCCGGACCGGATCTCTACTACCGTTTCTGTTGGGATCAGTATTTCATCGATTTTATCTTCCAGTCCTTGCTCCTCAATTTCACGAAGCAGGTACCGTTTTACCTTTTTTTCATGGCCGGTAAATACTCGTACCACGTACCATTGAAAATCATTATCTGAATCTGAACTCATTTATGTGGTGCCTCCAAAACTGTAAATAGCTTCTAATACAGTACTGTAAACCTGATCTATTCCAAAGATAAAAGAGGTAATGATAATCGTAAAAACCACAACAATGATAGTGTTATCGATCAGCTCTTGCTGATTGGGCCAGGAAACCTTTTTCATCTCTTTCCTAACCCCTTCTAAAAACTCTTTTATTTTCTGCATGAATGTACTCTATATCATTTGTACGGGTTTAATTCACCCGTTCTGTAAGATCAGTGTTCAATATTACGGTCATTGGCACGGGCGGAGAGACTCGAACTCCCGACACCTGGTTTTGGAGACCAGTGCTCTGCCAACTGAGCTACGCCCGTAGACAGCAAGAGGCGAGAGCTTATCCAAGCCTCACCCCGAGCATACATTCAGTAAATTCCTTTACCGAAAATTAGTCTTTAATTTTGGTTACGACGCCTGCACCAACTGTGCGTCCGCCTTCGCGTATCGCAAAGCGCAGGCCTGATTCCATTGCTACCGGCTGTATCAG
>JAAAOB010000089.1 GCA_009909035.1 Bacteroidota bacterium | reverse complement strand
TTCAAAAGCTCGTTTTTTTGAATTAAACAAAACATATTCAGATGGAGCTATCACCACTTTTAGAAGCAGCAAAAAAAGGAGACTTAAAAAAGGTTTCGGAGTTGGTATCACAAGGAGTGGATATCAATGAGACCAGTAAGAACGGAGGCACCGCTCTTATCTATGCGGCTGAACATAGCCACATCAATGTGGTTAAGTATTTAATTGCAAAGGGTGCGGATCCCTCTCTTGAAACGAAAATGGGAGGAACCGTACTGAGTCGTGCTGCCGAATCGGGCAACACGGAGATGATTGAATATCTGTTGAAGAATGGGGCTCCTGTAGGGGATATGGCGCTGATTGTAGCCGCCAGGGAAGGCCATCTGAATGAGGTAAAGATGTTGGCCGAAGCCGGTGCAAATATCGATGCAAGACAGCGTTGGGGCCAAACAGCTCTCATGCTTGCATCCCGGGAGGGACATAACAACATTGTGAAATATCTTTTAGACCGTGGCGCCAATGTGCGCCTTCGGGATAAAAATGATAATACGGCTATCTCCATCGCCCTGGACAATGAAAACCCGGATATCGCTCAACTGTTGCGAAGGGCAGGTGCCAAAATCCAGAAACCAAAAGTCACATCTCCGATAATTGAAGAGGAAGAAGATGAAAATGAAGGCTCCGATATGGAAGACCTGATCGACGAGAGCGATGACATTCCGGATGACGTTGATCTGGATGAAGAGCTCTGACTAAATTTCCCCCCAAAATATTCATCAGCCGCGTGCATTTTCTGAAAAAGCGCTTACACTTCGGCAACTCTTTAAGCACCTTGATTTTACTGCTCAAAGAATGGAAATGCAGCAAATAAACCTTTATTTTCTATAGAAATATCTAAGCATACATTGCATTAAAAATTGAACTGAAAAGGAGAATTATTTTATGGCAAAAGTTAAAGTAGGTATTAATGGATTCGGCCGCATTGGACGACTCGTTATGCGTGCAATCCTCGAACATCAAAGCGACAAAGTTGAGGTTGTTGGAATAAATGACCTGACGAGCGCAGAAACCCTGGCTCATCTCTTTAAGTACGATTCTGTTCAGAAGCGTTTCGACGGTGAGGTGAAAGCCGACGGCAACAGCATTGTGATTAACGGAAACACCATTCCGGTTTCTGCCGAGCGTGATCCCGCAAATCTGAATTGGGATGAACTGGGAGCCGAAGTCATTATTGAATCAACCGGATTTTTCCGGCAGGCTGAAGATGCCAGAAAACACCTTGAAGCTGGTGCTAAAAAAGTGATTATCTCTGCACCGGGTAAAGGTGATATGCAGACCATCGTACTGGGTGTGAATGATGACGATCTTGATAAGAGCAACGACGTTTTCTCTAACGCAAGCTGTACTACCAACTGTCTTGCTCCCATGGTGAAAGTACTAGACGATCACTTTGGCGTAGAGAAAGGGTTCATGACCACTATTCACGCTTACACAGGTGATCAGCAACTTGTTGACGGCCCGCATAAAGATCTCAGAAGAGCGCGTGCCGCTGCCCAGAACATCGTTCCGACGACGACAGGAGCAGCCGCTGCCGTTGGTCTGGTACTTCCGCATCTGGATGGCAAACTTGACGGCGGTGCTGTACGCGTGCCGGTTGCAACCGGATCACTGACCGACCTCACCGCAGTTGTTGGTAAGGATACCACCGAAGAGGAAGTTCTGGCTGCATTCAAAGATGCTGCCGATGGCGATCTGAAAGGTATTCTTCAGTATACCGACGAGCCGCTGGTTTCTACCGATATTATCGGAAACCCGCACTCCTGCATTTTCGATAGCGGAACCATCAAAGTTGATGGCAACCTGGTGAAAGTGATTGGATGGTACGACAACGAAGCGGGCTATTCCGCTCGAACCGCTGAATTGATTACGATGATCGTTTAATCAGCAAAATCAGCGATTAAAATTTGATGAGCCCGGTCTGAATTTCAGGCCGGGCTTTTTTATTGGACGTAATCATAATTTATATCGCTTGCGCCGTAATCCTTATTGGCAATGGGTTTTGTCAATGGGGACTCACCCAAGTAGTGTGTCTGGGAGCCTTCTTGTGAGGCAGAATGCCCAGCTCTTTCATCTTGTTGAAGCGCTTCAGCCTCAGCACCTCGTAACCGTCATCATACCTTCCCTCATACTTTTTCCAGTACTCCTCATCTACCTGCAGCGGCCAGTGTGGCGTCGTATAGGCCGCATAGCTGAAGAAGGGCTTGTCCTCTGCGACGGCCAAATTAATGTATTGGATCAGCTTATCGGTGTAGAGGTCGGTGGAGTATGCCCCCTCTGGCCAGCTTATGGAATCTCCGTTTTCGGTGTAGAGCGAAACCGGAATGGTTGGGAAAATGCCGCGGTCGCTGTAGTGATTGCCGCCGCCATCCAGCAGCACAAAGGAGTGGTCAAACCCTTTTTTTGCGGGCCCGTCTTCCGGCCGTTTGCCCAGATGCCATTTTCCGGCCATTCCCGTGGAGTAGCCTGCATCTTTCAGCACCTGTGGGATGGTCACAATTCGGTCGGTTAGGTGACCCTCATAACCAAATAGCCCCGTTCGCAGGTCTTGGCTACCCATCCCCGCTATATGGTTATCGTTACCGGATAAGAGCATTGCCCTTGTAACCGCACAGAACGGTGCGGTATGGAACCGGCTAAAGGTAACGCCGTTGGCTATCAGTTCATCCAGGTTGGGTGTTTCGATTTCGCCGCCGAATACACTCAGGTCGGTGTACCCGAAATCGTCCGCTACGATCAGTAGAATGTTTGATGGACGAACATCCGAATTCACCGAACCAAAGCACCCTGAAAGAGAGATCAAGCAAGAGATCAAAAGGAGAGTAAATGTTCCTTGGAATCCAAATTGCCGTAAGTTAAATTTTTGCGCACTCATCTAAGTAATTTCATGACGTACTGATCCCTTGTTGGATAGACTCCAATTCAGAAGAGACAAACACTTAAATATATAAAAAACAGAGCCCTGCTCGGTTTTCCGTAGCAGGGTCTGAAATAAAAAGAGCCAACTGTGAGACCTTTACTCATCACCCGAGTGACTGAGGTCTTCCATAAGATGGAAGATGTACGTCCAGCTATTTTCTACAGAGTTTTTGTAATCTTCCTGAAGTTCCCGCATGCGTTCTTCACCCTCTGCTGCTTCAACAATCTGCCATGCGCTGTCCATCGGCTCATCCATTGCGGCCATGTTTTCGTAAGCGTACACATTCATATAGTGGAAGGAGTTGGGTCCCCCGGTAGCCGCCCTGTACCACATGGTACGTTTGCTGCCAGTCTCTTCTTCAATGATATTCATCACCGTACTTGCAAGCTCGTTGAACAGCGGATAGTCTTTCACGCGGAAGTAGCTGACATCAACGACTGTATTTTGCTGATCACTTGGAGTTCTGCTCCACTCGGGCAAGGTATAGGCGTAGTGATCAACTGCTTTTTCCACATTTGGCATGATCAACTCTCTGGCCTGACGATAACAGTTCATACCGGCCTCATCCTGCCGATCCATGTCTCCCCACCCTGCTGTATAGGATGTGAGGTAGTAAACGGATCCTTCCCCGTTGATCCGGTCCCATACATTCCACGTCCACTCGCCTTCTTTTCCGAGATAGCAATCTTTCCAGGCCTTTACCCCTTCCTCAAATGCCAAGCTTTTGCCTATTTTCACGTGGAATTCGGTAATGCTTAGAAGCATCGGCTCGTTTTCGCCATTATCTTGTGCCAAAGCTACATTTTGCATTCCTGCAGATACAAACATCATAAGTACTGTAGCCATCAGGAACTTGCTTGCTGATTGAATCATATTCATAGTGTTCTTTTTTTAGTGTTGCCTACTCTGTTTATTGGATTTTCGGCGTTCCCCAAGCAAACTGAATGAATGTCAATTCTTGAGTGATGAATGTCTTGTACTTTTCGCTCATTTTTAGGCACTTTTCGGTACGAAGCGGATTGAGTGGTCTGCGCTTACCAATACACAGCCAGCGTCAAACCAGTGGTTCTTTTCATCAAAAAGAATGCTTTGTAATGAAAATAATTTGAGATAATCTCTCCGAATGCCGGGGTTATTCACTTTTTAGGGACATTTGAATCATGATGAAAGCTCAGCATGCGAACAGAACGGACGATCAAACGGGTTCGGACGTTTTCCGTGAAAAGTGGTTAAAAGAAATTCGGAGAACAAGGAGAGTCTATTTCTATCAGTTGTGGTCTGACCAGAGAAAAGAGAGGGATATATCTTTAAAAGAACTTTTTAAGTGGCTTCATGATGACCTTAAATACAGTCTCTCCGGCAGCCTGAACCTTTTGTTGAATCTTAGAAAGTACGGTCCGCTTATCAAGCGATCGTATAAGTTATCATATCTGCAACAGCTCTATCGGCTGGCGTACCTTGTTTTTGTGATTCGCACCCAGGCAGCTCGCTTCAGGCTGAATCACCTTTTTGAAGAAGCACGATGGAAGCGGGTAAAGGATCATGCATTCAGCCGACATATCCGGATTCATAACCTGCTTCTCGGTTATCCACATCGTGATGATCTTGATATCATCGCTCATAAACTCAAGTTCCATATCCACTGCAGCAGGCATGGTTTGCCGACCCCTGAAATTCTGGCGGTATTTGAGTCAGGAAAGCAAGATAGTTCTTTCGGCGATTCGGAATCGCTTCCCAAAATAGACCTGTTTATGAAAGAGCTGTCTGGCGGCATGGGTTACGGAATAAAAAAGTTCACCTATCAAAATGGTGTCTATCTGGACTCTAATGGTAATTCCTACTCCAATAATGAACTCCGGAAATTTTTTAAAGAGTACTCATTGAAGACCAAACCCATTCTGATTCAGAAAGCCTTAAAAAATCATGACTGCTGGAAGGAATTTACCGGTGGGGGGCTGGCCACATGCAGAGTTGTGACAGGAAAATCTCCCTTTATCGATGAAGAAGTAATTCCCTTTTTTGCCACTTTTAAGATGCCGGCGCAAAATCTTTACGTTGATAACTTTTCAAAAGGCAGCGTTGCCGCACCGATTGATCTTGAAACTGGGATTATGGGTATTGCCGTTAGCTCGCTGCCCCAAAGAGGGAAATTCAGATTTGAACATCATCCTGATACCGGCCGCAAAATCAGGGGTTCAGTTTTACCATTTTGGCGAGATGTGATTGATCTGTCCAAAAAGGTTCACCAGCATTTCAAAACCATTGATATCGGCTGGGATATCGCCCTCACTGACAACGGCCTCACCGTATTGGAAGGGAATGTGGAGTGGGGTTCAGATGTGATTGAGGGGCCCTCCGGTATTCCGATTTCTGACACCTACTATCCCGAATGGTTTGACGGATGGGCGAAGAGGAGAAGGCCGTAATTATCTACTCCGGCTCATCATCTGCAAATGGCTCATTTCCCCGCATCCTGCTGCGAACACGTCCGCCCAGAACAAGTCCGGCCCCGATCAATACCAGGTTTTTGATGATGTACTGACCCTCCAGGGTCAGCCCAAAGGGAAAGCTGGTCCAGACTACCTCGGGCAGCAACACAATCGGGAGTGCGGTACCCGGCATTTGAAGGAACAAGAGCAGGAGCGTGATCCGCATAAACTTACCCGATATTAACCCGATGCCGATCAGGGTTTCCCATGCAGCAAGAATCGGGATAAATAGATCCGGCGGGAAGAAATAGACTGTGTTTCGAACCAGCTCTTCAGCCGGACTCAAACCAGGGAAAAACTTGAGTATTCCGAACCAGATAAAAACGATTCCCAATCCGACCCTCAGAAAGGTGGCTCCGGTACGCGCCATCCATCTGCTGATAGTTTGGTCAAGCCGATCAAAATAGGTGAGTGCAATACGGTCTTCAATACTCTCTTTCGCCATGACGAATTCTCATCTTCATGTTGAGTTTAAATTTTATAAAATCACAACAACATGAACGAAAAAATCGTGCAGACTTTGTCTGTATTCTTCCAGAAATATGCTACCTGTTACGCGTCACAAAGCGCGCGATCAGCGGAAGGTGGTCGCTGATCTGAACCATCTCCTCACGGCTGAGCGGCTCAATCACCTGAATACTTCCGGGAACCATCTCGGGTTCCATACGGCGGTTTGGCAGAATATGATCAATCCTCCAGAA
>JAAAOB010000043.1 GCA_009909035.1 Bacteroidota bacterium | reverse complement strand
GATGTTCCCGAAGATCCGACATAAATAATTCTTCCCGAATCGGCTGATAGTCGCTGCTGACCCTGTTTATCGCCTCTTGGAAGGTCATACGGCGGGGCGGAAGCAGCTGGTGCAGCCGGACGACGGCCTGGCTGTTCCTGTAGCTGAACGGGGCGGAGAGCTCACCGGGTTCCAGTTCGTTGAGCGCGGTCCGGATTTCTTCTGAAGGGGCGGATACAGAGTCGCGGATCACAAGTAAACCATCCATTTCATCTTTGAGTTCAAGGGCGTTTTCTCCACCTTCAACGTGTTCAATTGCTTCGTTCAGAAGGCTGTCGGAGCCGGAAGCGATCAGCGTGTAATCGTACCGCTCCTCGTAGCGATACTGATCTCTATTTTCTTCGTAATATCTTTTCAAGGCGGTGGTGTCCGCTGATTCGGGGCTCCAGATATTCTCATCACTAACCTGGAAAACCACAAGACCGTCTAAAAATCCTTCAATTTCGCTGTCAAAATCATTAAAACGGTCGCGCGTCATCTCAATGAGATGGTCATCCAGAATCTGTTCGCGATACATATCAATCCACGAGTTGGAGAACCTGGAGGCTTTGCGATTGGCGCGTGTATCATCCAGCCAATTTTTAAAATCGCCGGCGGTATATTCTTGCCCGTTGAACGAAATTATAGGATTGGTGAACCGGTGATCTTCCAGCGATACGGTTTGCACTGCAGAGGTATCGGCTGCATGAAAAATTTCCGTCAGGCGATCTGCCGTCTCATCGTGCACCTGCAGCTCGCCCACATCTGTCATCCGTTCAAGGACCTGTTGCCTGTCTGCTTTAAAACGCGGCAACTCCTTCAGCTCCTCCTCCAGCTCCGCAATTCGCTGATCGTCATCTCGGTATGATCTCACAGAATCGATCCTGAAAATGTGGTAGCCGTAGTTGGTTTGCAGCGGTTCAGTGTAGCTTTTAGATGTATCCGCGGCGAGCACAGTCTCTATAAAATCAGCAGAAAACTGGCGTCCATAGCCAATCCATCCAATATCTCCGCCGCTATCGGCTGATGATCCATCCTGGGTAAATTCTTCTACAACGTCATTCCATGGACGTCCCTCGTCCAGGGCTTCGTACGCATCCCGAATAACCTGGTTTGAAGGCGGGTCCTGCTGGTTGGGGCGTACAAAGATGTGACGGGTCTTTCGATCGGGCGTTCGCTCCCGCTTCTCTTCCAGGTGAATCAGGTGATAGCCGAACTGGGTGCGTACAGGCTCCGATATTTCGCCGGGTTCGAGGCTGAAAAGCGCATCTTCAAACGATTTTACAGTGACGCCCGCGGTAATCCAGGGGAGATCGCCTCCGGCCGGCCGGCCCTGAATTTGTGTTGAGTAGGTCTGATTCAGCTCTTCCATCGTGCTATCACCTGAAAGGAACTCCTCACGCGCCTGTTCAAGCGTGGCAACAGCTTCATTGTTACCGGCACCGCCCGGCCTGTTCTGTTCCACCCGGATAAGAACATGGCTTGCGTTTAGCTCATAGTTACTTCGCTCAGCGTACTCCTCCAGCATCTGCTGTTTTATATCGTTTTGGAGCCAGTAGGAGTAGGCCGCCTGTTTTGCATAGGAATGGTACTCATCCAGAATTTCCGGATCTTCATACAGGCCATTCTGCTTTCCGTGCATGAGTTTAAGCTGAAAATTTACGTAAAAGGGCAGGAATTCACGAAGATCCCCGGGTGTATAGTTTTTCTCCAGATTGTTTTTTTCATAGTACCGGGTCAGGTCGGTCTGGGTGAAGGTACGTTCGCCAATTGTAGCTATAACCTGTTCCGTGGCCTGTTCACTGTTTGCAGATTGCGTGGATGAAGTGGAGGTACAGCCTGAACCAATGAGAGTACATATGATAGCCGTACCCAAAAGGAATAATCGATTCATCGTCATCAAAGAAGGAATTTTTTTTATTTATGATTATACAGTGAAATTTCATGTAAATGCTAATGTTCCCCGGAAAGATAAAGAATAGCACTCCTATATCATCAAATTATTACGATACCAGGTTCATCAAGAAAGATACGGCGGTTCTTTCCCAAAAAACAGAACGCAGCTACATTCTGCATCGTATTTAAAAGAGCACTCCTGCAATGGCCGCGTTCATCAGGTTCACAATACTTCCCGCGATGACGGCTTTAATGCCAAATTCTGCCAGCTCCGCCTTCCGGCCGGGAGCGAGCCCCCCAATTCCTCCAATTTGGATGGCGATGGAGGCAAAATTGGCAAATCCACAGAGGGCAAACGTCGCCATAGCAATCGTTTTAGGCTGTATGGCCTCTTGTTCCATAAGATCAAGAAGCCCCAGGTAGGCGATGAACTCCGTGGAGACGATTTTGATCCCCATCAGGCTTCCGGTGGCAAGAACATCATCCATCGGCACACCAATCAGGAAGGCCACGGGAGCAAATACCCATCCCAGGATCGTCTCAAGGGTAAACTCCTCTTCCGGAAGAAGGGAAGTGAGAAGCGTAACATCCCCGACCCAGCCCAGGAACGAATTGATCAGCGCAATAATGGCGATGAATGCCAGGAGCATGGCCCCAACATTCAGTGCAAGTTTCAATCCTTCAGTGGCGCCCGAGGCGGCTGCATCGATGCCGTTTTCGTCTTTCTGCTCCACCTGGGCCTTTATCTCACCAAGAGTTTCGGGAGTTTCGGTTTCAGGATAAAAGATCTTGGCAATGACAAGCGCCCCGGGAGCCGCCATAATACTTGCCCCGAGAAGCTGTTCTGCAAAAAACTGGCGGGCAAATTCAATGCTCACGTCATTTACCATGGCGTAGGTATCGCCCAGCATCTGAATGTAAACCGCCATAATACCACCCGCAATCGTCGCCATCCCGCCGGTCATAACCGCCAGCAGTTCAGATCGCGTCATACCTTCAATAAACGGCTTAATCAACAGCGGCGATTCTGTCTGCCCCACAAAAATATTTCCCGTAACCGATAGAGATTCTGCTCCCGATACTCCCATCAGTTTTCTCATGCCCTGGGCCATCACGGCGACAATTTTCTGTAAAATGCCGTAGTGGTATAAAATCGTGGTGATGGAGGCGAAAAATACGATGGTTGGAAGCACCTGGAAGGCAAAGAACGAGCCCATGCTTCCTTCGGTGCCGGGGCTCAGCGCAAGATCTCCAAAAATAAACTGTGCGCCCTCCGTGGTGTAGCCAAGCAGCAATACAAAAAAGGAGCTGATTTTACTAAAGATGATTTTCGGCCAGCCAAGCGGTCCGAAGAACTCGCCCATCTCCGTACCTTTAATGATAAAAATGCCGAGGCCGATCTGAAGGGCCAGGCCCCGTGCAACGAGATTCCAGTTTACGTTACGTTTGTTGTTACTAAAAAGCCATGCTATGCCGATCAGGGCCAGCATTCCAAGAAGACCGTGTAGAATATCCATCTATCTGTTTATGTGTCCGGTTATGATTTTTTATTATCGTCTTTCTGTTGAAGTGGCGGAAGGGGGGTGCCGCGTTTTTTATCCACAGGCGGCCGGAAGCAGTGGCGGGCACGCGGCTCATAGGCATCTTTTTCCCCGACCACCACCTGTCCCTCTTTTTGTACAATTCGTTGAGAGTAATTTGCCATCACGCCGCTCTCAGCGCAGATAGCGTGGAGTTTGGTTACGTATTCGGCGATAGCCAGCAGCTGAGGCATCGGCTCAAACGGCCGTCCCTCAAAATCCATATCCAGCCCGGCAGCTATCACCCGCTTGCCGTCGTTGGCCAGTGTATTCGCCACATCCACGATCCGTTCATCGAAAAATTGAGCCTCATCAATACAGACGACTTTTGCGGAGGAGGTGAGCAGAATAATCTGATCCGCTGTGTCTACCTGGATCCCGGGTAGTGCCGATTCATTATGCGATACGATATCGGTTGTACTAAACCTGTTGTCGACGGATGGTTTCACGATTACCACTTTTTGACCGGCAATATGTGCACGTTTGGCCCGGCGGATAAGCTCCTCTGTTTTTCCACTAAACATTCCGCCACACACAACTTCAATCCATCCTACATTGGCGGGAACAAACCACGGCTCATTTATCATATGATATTCAGTTCAAATATCTGATCATTTTATGCGTGGAATATATCCCCTAAGCCGGTAAAAGAAAAAGAGAAGTTTTTAAGACAGAGACTGCAGAGTTTTACAATTTATTGGAGCTGTGTTTTACGTCATTGCTGATAAAATTCCGTATGTTTCTTCTCTTTACTCCCGGAACTGCCACGGGTCCGGTTGTATATTCTCCCGGCGGCTTAACCACTATTTTTGAATCAATACCTTTTTAAATGATAAAAAAATTACTGTTCTCCATTCTGTTATCGATATCGCTGACAAGCCTGGCTTTTGGCCAGCTTTTTGAAGATTTCGAAGATGGTTCAAAACCAAGTTACTCTTCAGATGTTGTGAATTTTGCAACCGGTGACTGGCTCCTTGACGACACGCTCATTGGCACGGACAGCCGGGATGCCCGCAACGGCAGCCAGTCGGTCAGAATCCGCGACGGTTTTCTCCAAATGAATTTTGATCTGTCCGACGGAGCGTCCCAGTTCTCGTTCCTGGCCGCAAATGCCGGGTTTTCAGGAGATACGGGCGGAAAGCTCCAGGTTGAACTCTCAACGGATGGGGGATCCACCTGGACGGCCACCGGAAGTGAAGTCGTGGTTAACGATCAGCTTGAGGAGTTCAGCCTGACGCTGGAAGAGTCCGCCCCCGTGCGATTCAGAATTACGAAAACAGCCGGAGGCCGTATCAACGTTGATGATGTGTCCATTGAGCCATTTGTTGAACTGGCAGCCGACCCAACCATTGTAGTCTCCCGCGGATCAGAAACTCTTGAAAGCAGCTCGGAACTGGCATTTCCCGCAACCGGGACAGGGGCCACAAAAATGCTCCAGATCGAGATCGCCAACAACGGCGAACCGGATCTCAACATTTCAGATGTTACGCTGCAAACGGGCACTGCTTTTTCTATCGCATCAGATATTACAGGTGCACTCGGTTCCAGGGAAACCGCCACATTATCCCTCACATTTTCTCCGGCAACCGTTGGTTCATTCTCTGATGAGATTTCCATCCTCACCAATGATCCGGCAACACCCGAGTTTACACTGCAGCTTTCCGGTTCTGCCATCTCCGAAGATGACATCACGCCAATATCGGAGGCTCGGCAGCTTGATTTCGGCACCCGGGTAACGGTATCCGGCCGCGTAACTGTGGGTAATGAATTTGATGGCCCCTCATTCTTACAGGATGAAACTGCCGGAATTGCCGTGTTCTGGCCCCCATTTCACGACGCCGTTCAACGAGGGGATTCTGTCATTGTGACCGGACCCATCACCGAATTTAACCCGATCGGCGGCACACCCGGTACTTTTCTTCTCCAGATTGCGGAGCACGAGGGGGATGACAATATCACGTTCGACGTTGTAGACACAGAACCGGTGGAAGTCACGCCTGAGCAAATCACGCTCCAGGAGATGAACACGGGCACGTTTGAAAGCCAGCTGGTGACCGTAAATGCCGTTTCATTTGATCAATCGGGCGTGTTCCAGGGTGGGACCAACTACGATATTTCCGATTTTTCCGGCAGCGCCGAGCTTCGAATTGATCAAAACGCGTCGGACCTTGTCAATGCATCGATCCCGGAAGAGCCGCTTTCCATCACAGGGGTGGTGGAACAGTTTGACGGCGTGTTCCAGCTGAAACCGCGCGACAGCCAGGATATCCAAATTGAAGTTCGGGAACCAGTGGGAGAGGATGTCCCCAAAGATAAAACGTTTGATGTGGTAACCTGGAACATTGAATGGTTCGGTAATTCGGGCAACGGGCCGGACGATCTGGACCTTCAGACCAATAACGTGCTGACGGTAATCCGGACAATAGACGCGGATCTCTACGCCCTGCAGGAGATAGCCAGCGAACAGCGATTCTTTGCCCTGGTAGACAGCCTCGACGGCTACTCCGGCTTTTGGGCCGATTACATTACCCAGGATCAAAAAATGGCCTACATCTACAGGTCGTCCGTGATTGATTCCGTGACAAGCGGTGCACTGGAAGCAGGACAAGTAGCCGCAGACTGGGCCGGCAGACTCCCGCTCTTTTTTGAATTTGATGCTACCGTAAACGGTGTAACACGGC
>JAAAOB010000084.1 GCA_009909035.1 Bacteroidota bacterium | reverse complement strand
TGTGGAGCGGATGGATATCAAAAAAGAGATGATGTCGATGATTGAGAAGGTCCGAACCCCCGGCACTATTGTAAGCTCTAATACATCAGGACTGCCCATTTCGGAGATCAGCGAGGATGTGTCCGATGAATACAAACGACATTTCCTGGGCACACACTTTTTTAATCCGCCGCGCTACATGAAGCTGCTGGAGATCATCCCGACCGGCAATACCGACGAAGAAGTGATCAACTACATGAGCCGGTTTTGCGAAAAAATTCTCGGAAAAGGGGTGGTTCGATGTAAAGATACACCCAATTTTATCGCCAACAGGATTGGCGTTTTTTCGATGGCAACCATCCTGCCCTGGTTTTTTGACGGAACACTCCGGGCCGAGGAGATCGACGTTCTGACCGAGAGGTCTTTAACGTGCCGGAGGGACTCCAAAAAATGGTGGAGAAAGGGGCCCACGGCAATAAAAAGGGCCATGGCTTCTATAAAAAAGTGAAAGGCGAGCAAGGCAAAGAGTATCTTGTTGTAGATCCTGAATCATTGGACTACGAATCTCAGCAAGAGGTATCCTTTGAGTCGGTTGAGCAAGCTAAAAAAGAGTCCGGCAGTGCCGGAGAGCGCCTGAAGTTCCTGGTGAACCGGGATGATAAGGCCGGGAACTTTCTGTGGGAGATTCACTCCGATCTGTTACTCTACGCTGCGAACCGGATACCGGAGATTACCGACTCTGTGGAAGCGATTGACCGCGCCATGCAGTGGGGATTCAACTGGGAGCTGGGCCCGTTTCAGCGATGGGATGCAATTGGAGTCCGCGAATCGGTGAAACGGATGAAATCGGAGGGGCGGGAAGTCCCGGAATCGATCCTGCAGATGCTCGACAGCGGACGAGATTCGTTCTATAATAACGATGGTACGGTCTATAATCTTGCCACAGGCAAGGTGGATCAGCTGTCAGCTCCTGCGAATGGAGCCCTCACGGTTTCAGGCCTCAAAAAAGATGCCCGGGAAGTGTGGGGCAACAAAAGTGCCGGCCTCTACGATATGGGAGATGGCGTGGCGCTATTTGAATTCCGCACCAAGCAGCAGACGCTTGGGTTTGAGCTTGTCCGGTCGGTAGAGCATGCATGCCAGATTGTGGAAGAGCAGTTTGATGCGCTGGTGATTGGCCACGACCACGAAAACTTTAGCTATGGGGCCAACCTCGGTGAGGCGGGCCAAGCGCTTCAGGAGGGGGATTTTGACAAAATTACAGAAGCGGTGGAGAATTTTCAGCGCGTGGCGGTTGGGCTGCGCTACCAGCCATTTCCCGTTATCGGGGCCGTCTCTGGCCGCTGTTTTGGCGGAGGTGTGGAGTTCATGATGCATTGCGACAAGGTTGTTGCCCATCATGAACTCTACTGCGGCCTTGTGGAGCTGGGCGTCGGGCTGATCCCCGCCGGCGGCGGTACCAAAGAGCTGCTCCTGCGGGCGATGGATAAAGTGGAAGAGTCGGAGGATGCCGACCCGCTGCCCTACCTGGCGAGCGCTTTCAAAACGATTGGGCTGGCCAAAGTATCCGACGGTGCACCGAAAGCGATGGAGCTCGGCTACCTGCGCTCCACGGATATGATTGTGATGAATCGGGATCTGTTGCTGGCAACGGCCAAACAGCAGGCTCGAACCATGGCCGATGCGGGCTACCGGCCCCCGGCTGAGCCGAAAATAAAATTGATGGGTAAAACGGGAAAAAGCCGGCTCGATGTAACGCTTTACATCATGACCGAAGCGCGATGGGCCTCACCGTACGATAAGGTCCTGGCCGGTAAAGTGGCTCATATCATGACCGGCGGCGACCTGAGTGAACCGCAAGAGGTTTCCGAATCGTACGTGCTGAAGCTGGAGCGAGAGGCAATCCTGGAGTGTTTCCGGGATGAGCGAACCCATAAACGAATGGAACACATGCTGAAAACGGGGAAACCGCTGCGGAACTGATGGCTCGGGAGTAAGGCACAAAATAGATTATCACCTGTTTTCTCCGGGTGAGAGGGGAATTCCCGGAATTAAAGCCGGCTATTTTTAAATAGGGGACCTCTGCTCCTTACATAAACAAAAATCTTTTTTACCTTCTCACGTCAGATCAATTAACTTATTTAAAATCATCCATGATTGAAGCCAAAGAGAACCTTTCCTACCCGAAAGAGAACATCAAAATTTTACTGCTGGAAGGAATTCACCCTTCGGCAGTCGAAAATTTTAAAAAGCACCATTTTACATCAATTGAAACGCACGATGTTGCCCTGAGTGAGGAGGAACTCCTTGAGAAAATTGAGGATGTTCAGGTTATCGGCGTTCGGTCCAAAACCCAGGTTACTGAAAAAGTGATTCAGAAAGCATCCAAACTAAAGGCGATCGGTTGTTTCTGTATCGGTACGAACCAGGTGGACCTTGAAGCTGCGATGATGGCCGGTATTACGGTGTTTAACTCTCCATACTCCAACACAAGATCGGTAGCGGAACTTGTGATTGCCGAATCTATCATGCTGATGCGGCGAATTCCGCTTCGGAATAAAAAAGCGCACGATGGCATCTGGCTCAAAGATGCACAACGAAGCTACGAAGTGCGCGGGAAGTCGATCGGGATCATCGGGTATGGCCATATTGGCTCACAGGTGTCGGTACTGGCTGAAAACATGGGGCTGAATGTCTTTTACTACGATATTGAACCGAAGCTTCCGATGGGCAATGCCACACGGGTGGAATCGCTGGATGAGCTGCTGGGCGGCTCCGATATCGTGACGCTGCACGTGCCGGCAACACCTCAAACAGAGATGATGATGAACAGCGAGCGGATCAACCAGATGAAAGAGGGCAGCATTTTGCTGAACCTGTCGCGCGGATCCGTGGTCGATATCGCAGCACTGCGGGATGCCCTTGAATCGGGCCACCTGGCCGGGGCCGGTATCGACGTGTATCCGCAGGAGCCGGAATCGAAAGGCGAGACGTTCAGTACGGAGCTGCAACATGTGCCAAACGTAATTCTGACGCCCCACATTGGCGGTTCAACGATTGAAGCCCAGTATAACATCGGGCAGGACGTCTCCAACAAGTTGATTCAGCTGATTGATAACGGCACCACCGTTGGCTCGCACTCGCTTCCACCGCTCAACCTGCCGGTTCAGAAAAATGCACATCGAATTTTGCACATCCATAAAAATAAACCGGGGGTGCTTTCGGAAATCAACCGCTGCCTCTCCGATATGGATATCAATATTCTGGGGCAGTACCTGAAAACAAATGAAATGATCGGTTACGTGGTGCTGGATATCGACAAACAGCACGATGACCAGCTCCTGGAAGAGTTGAAGAAGGTGAAACACACCATTAAAACACGGATCCTCTACTAACCAAAACGACACGACTCTACCGATACGCTTCGTGTTCATGTTTTGATTTCAGAACCCCTCACACAAACGCTCAAGCTCAAGGATGTTCCTATGACGAAAAGAACCATCGTACTATTCACCGGTCTGTTTATCCTCTTGCCCGGCCTTCTTCAGGCACAACAACGGGCGATGACGACCGACGATATTCTCAACATGACAAATCTCGGTTCAGCCATTATCTCGCCCGATGGGGAGTCCGTGATATTTGGAAAATCGGAGCTGGACTGGAAAGAGAACAAGAGGAAAACAACCTATTACTATATCCCGGCTGATAGCGGCAACGCCTACCAATATATTGGTGAGGAGGGGGGATCAGATTTGAACTATTCACCGGATGGAGAGTACCTGGCTCTGAAGCGCACGAAAGACGAGAAAGCACAGATCTTTCTGATGCCCACATCCGGAGGTGAGGCGGTTCAGCTGACAGAACATGAAACGGCCGTTGACAGCTATACGTGGGGCGCGGATAGCAAAACGATCTATTTTAAAGCGGATCAGCCCAAGCCGGATGAAAAGAAAAAAGAGTATGAGGCGGGGTACGATCATTTTATGGTAGATCAACCGCCGCACGGCCAGCGGGAGGGAAGCTGGCATGAGCTGTGGAAAATCGACATTGACAGCAAAGAGACTCAGAAATTGATTCATGAAGAGGTTCGAATCGGGGATTTCACCGTGTCACCCGATCAGTCGAAAATCGTGTATACGGGCCGTTTTGAGAATCGGCGGAATCAGCAGTATATGTCGGAGATCTTTTTGTTGACGATTGGCGACAGCACGGCCAGGCAGCTCACCGATAACGACGTTCCGGAGGGCAGCCTCAACTGGATGCCCGACAATCAACATATTGTCTACAGCGCTTCGAGTGATGAAGAGTGGGAGCTTCGACAAAGCAAACTCTGGCTGATGGATACCGCGGATGCGTCATACGAGATGATGGCCGGCGCGTTTGATGGGAATATTGGGAATTATGAGATATCGGGTGATGGAGATACGCTCTTTTTCACAGGATCAGTACGCACAGTGTCAAACCTGTTTTCACTGGATGTTGAATCCGGCAATATTACACAGCATACCGATTTCGATGGGTTGCTTCGCGTCGTTGATTACTCGAAGGATCAGAGTCGATTACTGATTCGAAAGGAAAACACAACCACTCCTCCTGATCTATATACGGCATTCACCAATCAGCCCGATGATATGACTCGCCTGACCGACCTTAATCCAATTGTACGCGATAGCCTGGAGCTTGCTGATTTTGAAATTGTGACCTGGAACAGCACCGACGGACTGGAGATTGAGGGAATTTACTACAAGCCGCAGGATCACCAATATGATGGCTCAGCTCCGTTTCTGCTGCATATTCACGGCGGACCGGCGGGCGTGTTTTCCAATCGATTTAGCCCTCAAATCCATGTTTGGGCCGGTTTAGGCTATGTTCAGCTTGCACCGAACGTTCGCGGCAGTACGGCGTACGGTGATGAACTTCTTCGGGGCAACATGAATGATATCGGCGACGGAGATTACGAAGACCTGATGAGCGGAGTGGATATGCTGATCGAGCAGAAGTCGATCAACAGTGATAAAATGGCAGTTCGCGGATGGAGCTACGGCGGTATTTTGGGCGGCACAACGATCACAAAAACGGATCGGTTTAAAGCGGCATCTCTTGGTGCAGGCGTGTACGACTGGACCTCGGAATATGCCATGGGGTTTAATCATGATGTGCGTCTGTGGTATATTGGCGGTGAGCCTTGGACGAACCCGGAAGGCTACCGAAGCCGATCGGCCGCCATGAACGCTGAACATGTTACGACGCCCATTCTCTTCATCCACGGTGAGCGAGACCGTGTTGACACACCGCAACAAAGCCTGATTTTTTTCACCTATCTGAAAGATATTGGAAAGGTTGATACCCGATACCTGTTCCTGAAACGGGAGGGGCACGGAATAAGAGAGCCGCGGAACCAGCGCACCCGCGATATAGAAGAGATTAAATGGATTCAAAAATACACGCTCGGCGAAGAGTGGGAGCCGTGGGAGAGAAAATCTGATGAGAAAGAGGAGGGAGACAGTAGTGATGAGGGTGAATGATCGGTCAGCCGATGCGCTGTTTTATAATGGAATTGATGTACTCTTAAAGCATCGAACTGATGAAGAATCTGAAATAACTGAGGCTGTCCAAAAAGGGTGTCATCCCGTACGTTCCCGAGGGGATCCCTTACGGGGGATACGGGATCTCCAATCGTTGATATGGACAGGAGATACCACGCCGTGGCGTGGTATGACTGTTTGCTTGTAAAAATTCTTTATTGAACGCCCTTTTTGGACAGCCTCTCAGAGTGGGATTTCAAGGTTCATCCAAAAGATCCGTAGAATTATTTGATGAGTACTTTATCAACCTAACCAGGAGTTCACGCCACGGCGTAGAGCTCTTCCTCTTTGAAATTCAGCAGCAGTTCAAGAACCGGCTGCATCTCTTTTTCCTGCATGATTGCGGCGCGCAGCCGCTTGGCATTTCGGATTCCCTTTAAATACTGCCCGTAGTGTTTTTTCATGATAATGACGCCATACCGTTCGCCGTGGTGTGCCACCGATAGCCTGAGCTGTTCTGCGCAGAGAGCCAGGCGTTGGTCGATGGTGGGGCCAGGAAGCAGTTCGCCGGTGGCCAGGTAGTGCTTGCTTTGTTCAAATATCCAGGGATTGCCGATGGCACCGCGCCCGATCATCACACCATCCACACCGGTTTCATCCAGCATTTTTTTGACCATCCGGGGAGAATCGGCATCC